>JBOHWM010000035.1:0-8423 GCA_050736555.1 Binataceae bacterium (SeqCode) | reverse complement strand
GGACGAGGCGATGAAGCCCGACGCGCCCATCCTGTTGCCGGAGTTGCGCAACCGCTTCCAATCCAGCCGCACCGACCCTGGCACGGTGCAAAATCCCGAGCGTCCGACCAATGTCGCGGCGCATATCCAGTTTCAACATGGCGATCTCGATGCGAGCTTCGCCATGGCGGATTTTGTACTTGAGCGCGAATACCGCACCGCGACGGTTCATCAAGGTTATATCGAGCCGCAAAACGCGCTGGCGTCGTACGACGCGCACGGTAAGGTCACTGTTTATTCATCGACCCAGGGCATGTTCAGTGTGCGCACGCTGCTCAGCCATGTGCTTGGCATTTCGGAGGGCAGGATTCGCGTGATGCCGGTCGAGATTGGCGGCGGATTTGGCGGCAAAACGACCATCTATCTCGAACCTCTCGCAGTCCTGTTGTCAAAGAAAACCGGCCATCCAGTGAAAATGACGATGACGCGTAGCGAGGTCTTGCGCGCCACTGGTCCGACCTCAGGCACCAAAATCAGGGTGAAGATTGGCGCGCCACGCGACGGCAAGCACATCGCCGCCGAGGTCTGGATGGCGTATGAGGCGGGCGCCTTTCCCGGCTCACCCTTCGCGCCCGGCGCGATGACGACGCTGGGTCCTTATCAAGTGCCGAATCTGAAAATCGACTCCTTCGACGTGGTGGTGAATCGCCCAAAGGTGGCGGCCTATCGCGCTCCCGGCGCACCGAGTTCCGCATTCACCTGTGAGAGCATTATCGATGAGTTAGCCGAAAAGTGTGGAATTGATCCACTTGATTTCCGCATCATGAACGGCTCGCGCGAAGGCACACCGCAACCGGCCGGGCCGCTGTTCAAGAAAATCGGGTTTATCGAAACCGTACAGGCAGTCAAGCAGAGCCCGCACTATCAGTCGCCGCTCGAAGGCAAATATCGCGGACGCGGCGTGGCCTCAGGTTTCTGGTTCAACGGTGGCCTGCAGTCGTCCGCGACGGTGAACTTACACAGCGACGGCACCGCTAGTGTCGTGACCGGTTCCGTCGACATCGGCGGCTCACGTGCCGCGATGGCGATGATTGTGGCGGAAGTGCTGCATCTGGACGTCAATGACGTGCGACCACTGATCGCCGACACCGATTCCGCCGGTCATACCGACGTCACGGGTGGCAGCCGTATCACGCTCGCCACCGGCATGGCTGTGCACGAAGCCGCGCTCGACGCTTTGGGCCAACTGAAAGCCCGCGCGGCCAAGCTTTTCGAAAAGAACCCTGACGAAATCCAATTCAAGGACGGCATGTTTTCGCCATCAGGCAACGGCGTTGCACCACTTTCGTTGCGCCAGCTTGCGACTCGTCTCGCGCGCACCGGCGGACCGATTACCGGGCGTGCCAATCTCAACGCAGGCGCGGTTGGCGCGGTCGGTAACGCCTTTGCTACCGTGTGCGTGGATGTGGAAGTGGATCCCGATACGGGCAAGGTCCAGATTCTGCGCTGCACTGTCGCCCAGGACGCCGGACGCGCGATCCATCCCAGTTACGTCGAAGGTCAGATGCAGGGCGGCGTAGCGCAGGGAATTGGTTGGGCGCTCAACGAAGAATACGTTTACGATGCGCGTGGTGTGTTGCGGAACACCGGCTTCCTGGATTATCGGATGCCGACTTGCCTCGACCTCCCCGCGATTGAAACCATCATCGTCGAAGTGCCTAACCCGAGTCATCCGCTGGGCGTGCGTGGAGTTGGCGAAGTCGCGATCGTGCCGCCGATGGCTGCGATTGCCAACGCGATCTATCGCGCGGTTGGCGTTAGAATCAGGGAACTGCCTATCTCACCGCCGAGGCTGCTCAAGGCGATTATGGAGGCGCGATTGCGGAATTCCGAAATTCAGGCGGCGGCGGCCGATTAAATCGAGGTTCTCCGGACTCGGCCATTGTGCATGGTATCAAAGTGTCAGGAAATGGGTAATTTTACCCGCTGAAATTAGCCAAAATGACATACTGTTACATGCAATTCCATCAAACGACCTATTGCAAGCTAATAAAACTAGCGTACAATAAAGTTCGCTAGCCGGGGTTTGCCCCCCCTTTTCCCGGTTGGCGTGGGTCGGACGGAGCATTATCTGTCCGACCCGTTTTTTTGATCGAAGCCACGGTGTTATGAATCCGCAACTCCTGTCAGTGGCCAATATCAAATTTGCGCGCCGCTCCAGGAATGCGGCGCCACAAGCGCGATTACGCAGCGTCACCTTGCGTCTTTTTAATGCCGGGCCAGAATCTGGAAATTATCTTTCAAAAGATGGTGCGGAGAACGGCGCGCGAGCATGGCAAAATAGCGAACGCGCGAACAGAGGGCAAGATTGAGGCGCGACTGCTCCGTACGCGGAAGAAGATACGCGGAAATATGCGGATCGATTGGCGGCGCGCCGACGATAACGCTCAGCGCTCCGCCGTTACAAGGAACTGCGCGCGGGAAGCCGCGCCAAGCTCGCGACTACTGCCGCTCGCGAGCCCCGCTGCGACGCTCGCTGCCGCCACCACTGCGGGCCTGAGCTTCATTCACACGAATTGGCCTTCCTTTAATCTCTCTGCCGTTCAGCTTCTTGATTGCGGCCTCGGCGGCATCGTCCGTGGCCATCTCAACAAAGCCGAAGCCACGCGACCGGTTGGTTGCGCGATCCATGATCACCTGCGAACTGTCGACCTGGCCCGCTTCAGAAAAAGCGTCATGCAAGTCCTGATCGGTGACAGTCCAAGCCAGATTCCCAACGTACAATCTGCGGCCCATTCAGCTCTCCTCGGAGGCCATCAATGCGCGCGCTTTAAACCTGTGCCGCCTTCCCTGAGAACCGCTCCCCCATTTCGACTCAGCGCGCATCGGGCCTCAACGTGCGATTCTTTATAGCATCGCAGCCCGCACAAACATAGCGTCGAAACACTTGGCTTCAAGTAGCCGAAGCCATCGCTTCGGATCGGTGATCAATTAAAACAATGTCTCAAGCCGGTCGATAGACAGTTGAATTCAAGCTGTGAGCGATTTTCAACCGACGCCAACCCATTTTCGTCTAAATCATATATCTCTTCGTTTTATTACTCGGCCGATTCTGAATGTCGCTCCGCTGAGAATTCCATCAGGCATTCCCGGCGCGGCGAATATTTGCTTTTGTAAATTGGGCGTCATTGAAGACGGAAATGACATGCGTATCAACGTCACGAATTGAGACATTGCTGTAATATCACCCAGTTTGTTTTCAGAATCGCCGATTTGAGCAATGTTGTAATAAATGATGATATTGATGAATCTTCCGTAGGAGGAATGCAATGTTGCTTGATGGTCGAATAGCGATAGTCACCGCCGCCGCCGGAGCGGGTATCGGCCGTGCCGTAGCCAGTCGCTTTCTCGAAGAGGGCGCGCAGGTAGTGGTAACCGACGCGCATGCGCGGCGCACATTGGAGGTCGCCGCTGAACTAAGCAGGCAATTCGGACGCGAGGTCCCGGGCTATGTAATTGATGTAACCAAGCGGGAGCAAATAGAAGCGGCGGTGGCGCAAACCGTCGCGCGATTCGGACATATCGATATACTGTTCAACAACGCCGGAATAAACAAGTTACAAGCGCTTTGGGAATGTACGGATGAGACCTGGGACATGGTCATCAACGTATGCTTGCGCGGCACGTTTTGGATGATGCGCGCGGTACTGCCGCACATGATCAAACAGGGTAAAGGCGCCATCGTGAATATGGCTTCAGCGGCGGGATGGATCGCGGCTGGCGATGGCGAAGCGCCGTATTGCGCGGCCAAAGCGGGTGTGATGGGCCTCACGCGAGCCGCCTCCGCCGAAGTCGCGCGCAAGGGTATAAGAGTTAATGCAATTGCGCCTGGTGTGATATTCAATCAATTCCTTGAACGCATATACCCCCCGAAAATGTTCGACGCGGAAAAGAAACGCAATCCACTTGGCCGGCTGGGCGAACCGCTTGATGTAGCCAATTTGGCATTATTCCTGGCCAGCGATCTATCCTCGTATATAACCGGAGAAGTCGTGAGTATCAGCGGCGGCTCCGTAGTCGTTCCTTGATTCCCATCAATGGAGTCAGTATGAGGCTGGTGGCGTAAGTTGAAAAGGAGGCTTCGCGAGTATCGCTGATGGTCTCGAGAGCCTGTGCGAACGTTCCGTTTCGGGTGGTCATTCCATAGGCACCGCAATTCCCGTGAGCCTCATCCGGCCGTCATGGTATAATTATGAGTAGTCGAGCCGAAGGAAATCGGCTTGTATATCACTTTCGCATTGTGTAGTTTCGTAATATTCGGCCTGACGATGAAAAGGTACGAAAAAGGAGAAGAATGGATGCCGCGTACGAGAAGTGCGGAACGGCCAAGTTCAGCGTTTAGACAGGTGCAACAGCAGGCGCGCACGCTGCTTATGAATCTGCACAAGGAAATCCGCGCCAAAGAGGCTGAACTGCGCCGGCTAAAAGAAGAGGAATCCAGTTTAGTTCAACTCACCGGGCGGGTTGCCCGTGGCGCCGGCGAAGACGGTGCCAGCCGGAGTGGCCGAA
Source organism: Binataceae bacterium (SeqCode) (assembly GCA_050736555.1). Lineage (GTDB taxonomy): Bacteria > Desulfobacterota > Binatia > Binatales > Binataceae > JBOHWJ01. The sequence continues at coordinate 3,875 of JBOHWM010000035.1, read as the reverse complement.
TCGATTGGCGGGCGGTACTTAATCAATTGCCCAAACAATTCAATGCCTCCAATATTAGATCGGTGCGCGGACTGAAGGCCAAACGGCCCTCGGAAATTTTCGCGGCGATTACTCGTTGGATCGATGCGGGAATGGTCAAACGTAAATCCCGCGGAGTATATGAGCGGGTAGCATAACCGCTCGGGTCGTGAGAGCCAGGCTCACGTCCGGTTCAGTGCTTGCGGCAGAGTCAATTGGCCCTGCCGTTTCTTCTAATTAGCCAATTCACCGTTGACTTGTGTCACGTGAGTGTGCGGCTTTCGGCGCATATGAGTTAACGCATGCAATTACGATCGGAGACTTGATTCAGGTGGTAAAAACCATCGAATGGCGCGCGGACAGGGTGCGCATGATCGATCAGCGTCTATTACCTGGACGGGAAGTTATTCGCCAATACAATGACTATAAGGGCGTGGCCGAAGCGATTCGCACGATGGTGATTCGCGGCGCCCCGGCTATCGGTGTTGCCGCCGCGATGGGAATCGCGCTTGGTATCGAGGGTTTCAGTGGCGCGCGGGCCCGCACTCGTTTCGCCATAGTGGCAAAGACGCTCAAGGCGACGCGCCCGACCGCGGTAAATCTGGCTTGGGCGGTAGATCGGATGGGGCGGGTGCTTGCGGAGAGTCTGTCTCTGACCGAGGCGGCGTTATTTGAGCGTATGCGCGGTGAGGCCCTCGCGATTTATCGCGAGGACATCGCGGCCAATCGCGCGCTGGGTCAATTCGGCGAGGCGCTGCTTGATTCTCCCACCACTGTTTTGACTCATTGCAACGCCGGAGCGTTGGCGACGGCGGGCTATGGTACCGCTTTGGGCGTGGTGCGCGCCGCGCGCGAAGCTGGCAAACGAGTTGAAGTATTTGCGGATGAGACCCGGCCGTTTTTGCAAGGCGCAAGGCTGACCGCATGGGAGTTGCGCAAGGATCGCATTCCGGTCACCGTGATCGCCGACAATATGGCTGGCACGGTGCTCAACAGTGGACGCGTGAACTGCGTAATCGTCGGAACTGACCGTACGGCGGCCAATGGAGATGTTGCGAACAAGATCGGCACTTATCCGTTGGCGGTGCTCGCCCACCGCCATCAAGTGCCCTTCTATGTCGCCGCCCCGCTCTCGTCGATTGATCTCACATGTGCCGATGGCTCGCATATTCCTATTGAACAACGCTCGCCGCTCGAAGTTTCGCACTTTGGCGGTAAACAGATAACGCCAAAGGGCGTCGCGATATTCAATCCAGCCTTTGATATCACACCCGCCGAACTGGTCACCGCGATTATTACGGAACGCGGCATTGCTTACCCGCCATTTGATAAATCCCTCGCCAATCTAAAGCGCGACGCCTGAGACGGCCAGGCCGGTTTAGGAGCGGCGGCCGACCAGTTGCGCGAGGCCGTCGCCCAAAAGGTTGAAGCCCAGCACCGAGAGGCCAATCGCAACACCCGGCGCGGTGGTCAGGTGCGGTGCGACCAGCAGAAACGCGCGTCCCGCATCCAGCATATTTCCCCAACTCGGCATTGGCGGACTCACGCCCAAGCCCAAAAATGACAATGCCGCCTCGGCGACGATGATTCCGCCGACACCAAAGGTCGCCTGCACGGCGACCGGACCGGCGAGCCCCGGCATAAGGTGACGGAAGAGCAACCGCGGCGAGCTGGCACCAAGCGCGCGTGCCGCTTCCACGTATTCGCGTTCGCGCAAGGACAGCACTTCGCCACGCACCAAGCGCGCATAGCCAGTCCATCCCATCGCGGTCAACGCTATTACCAGGTCGCCGAGCCCCGGACCGAGTATTGCCGCCAGCGCCAGTGCAAGCAGGAAGCCGGGAAACGCCAGCACGATATCCACCACACGCATCACGAAGTCGTCGACGCGCCCGCCAGCCAGAGCGGCGCCACCGCCGACCAGGCTGCCGACCACGAGGGATAGCGCCACCACCAGGGTCGAGACGCCAAGTGAAATGCGAGCGCCCCACAACACTCGTGCGAGTACGTCGCGCCCCAGCGCGTCATAGCCAAGCCAGTGACCCGGGCCAGGTCCCGCCAGTGCCTGACCCAGATTAATCGCGATCGGGTTAGTCGCCGACGCCAGCGGGCCCAAAGCCGCGACCAGTATCAACAACGAGACCAAAGCACCACCCGCCAAAAGTGATGGATTGTGACGTAACATCAACTCAGCCGGATGCGCGGGTCGGCCAGACTGTAAGCGAAATCGGTGAGCATGTTGACGACCACGTAGCTCATGGCAAAGGTCAGCACGCAGCCTTCCACCAACGGATAGTCACGTGCGCTGATCGCCGTGATCAACAGGCGGCCGAGCCCCGGCCATGAGAAAATAACCTCGGTGATGATCGCGCCGGTCAGCAGCGCCCCCGCTTCCAGCCCGAGCAGCGTAATGACCGGCGTCAACGCATTACGCAGTCCATGCCGGAGCAGCGCCGCTATTCGCGACAGGCCTTTGCCGCGCGCTGTGCGCATGTAGTCGGTCTGCAGCGTTTGTACGACGCTTTGCCGCAGCATGCGGGCCACAATGGCGGCCAATGCGGTGCCGAGCGTGATCGCGGGCAGCACCAGATGCGCGATGCCGCCGCGTCCGGTGAGTGGCAGCCAGCCGAGATCGAGGGAAAATATGATCATGAGGAGCGGGCCGAGATAAATATGTGGAATCGAAATGCCGACGATGGCGAATCCCATCGCACTCAGATCGCCGACCCCACCAGGATTGGCGCCGGCGATGATCCCGAGTGGAAAGGCCACCACGACCGCGACGACCAGGCCCGCGAACGCCAGCTCGAGCGTCGCCGGATAACGTTGAGCAATCAGCCGCGAGACCGGTTCGTTGGTGGAAATCGAAGTGCCGAGATTGCCATGCACAAGGCCGTCGAGAAATGAGAGGTACTGTTGCCAAATCGGGCGGTCCAGCCCGAGTTGATGGCGCATCGCGACGATATCACCCGGCGATGCGCTCTCACCCAACATCGCCACCACTGGATCGCCCGGGACCATGTGAATCAAGCCAAAGGTCAGTGTCGCCACGCCAAGCGCGACCGGAATCAGGCCCAGGATGCGGCGGACGAGATAGCTAACCACGCTAGCCGGAACGGCCCGCCACTGGCGTCAGCGTGGCGGTCGCGAGCGAGCGCAGGCTGCCGTTGGGAAATGACTCAAATCCGTGAATGCGGCGATTGATCACGACCAGGTTGTCGAGCCACCAGAGCGAAATATAGGGCAGGTCGCGGGCGGCTAGCTCCTGCACCTGGCCGTAGATGCGCGCACGCGCGGCGCTATCCAGCGTGACATCGGCTTGCTCGAGCAGCTCGTCCATTTGCGGATTATCATAAGCGCCGCGGTTGTTGCCCTTCGGCGGGACCATATGCGAATCGAACACGAGCTCATACAGGGCGGGTGTCGCGCCGACCCATTGGCTCGAGGCGAGATTGAAATCGCCGCGTTCAAGATCGCCATAGAAAGTCGCCCATTCGTTGGTACGTATTTGCACATCGATGCCGACTTCGCTTAGCTCTTCCTGCAATACCTGCGCGAGCGAGCGGCCTTCGGGCGTGGTCTTGTAAACCAGTGTGAGCGGATGCGCGACGGGCGAATAACCCGCCTCGGCCAGCAAGTGCATCGCCAGTTTCGGATCGAAAGTGTAGTCCGTAACATCGCCGTTATAAGCCCAGTTCGAGGGCGACAGGATACCACTGGCCACTTGCGCGGTGTTATGGCGCAAAGACTCGACAATCGCTTTGCGATTGATGGCGTGAGCTATCGCCTGGCGCACGCGGATATCGCGTAGTCGCTTATCGCGAAAATTGAAAGCGAGATATTGATAAGTCGTACCA
>JBOHWM010000034.1:0-3115 GCA_050736555.1 Binataceae bacterium (SeqCode) | reverse complement strand
GTATTCCACAACGCCGGACAACAAGAATTAAGCCGACTTCGCCTATCTGATCATTGCGTAAGCAAGCACTCCGAAATTTGACCTTTACATGCGTGCGATGATTTCGTTGGAGATTTCCTCAACGTATTCGGCAAAGCCATCCATCGGCGGATTGAGAAAAATCTGGCTCAACCCCGCTCGCTCCAACGCTCGCAGCCGTTCGATAACTTCCTCGCGTGTCGCCACCAGGGTCGTCGCGCGAATCGTGGCGGCTGTTACGAAGCGTTTCTCCGCTTCCGGTACGAACGTGCAATGACCAACGTGCAGGCTTAAATACCGTTGCTCCGGAGTTCCGAGCGAAGCAACATAGCGGGCATATTCATCATAGACGGCGTGTGCGTCCGCCGGTAATGACCGCGGCTTCGCATAACCGGCCGCGATCGCATGCAGATTGGTGATTACCCACGGCCCGACCATTTGCCGTACTCGTGGCGAGTCGAGGTCCTCGCCCGGCCGCAACACGCACAGGTGGCTGAGTGAAACGCAGGGCATGCGCGCATCAAGTACGCGCCCGGCCGTCCGGGCGCCTTCTTCGACATGATGGAAAACGGCGGACAGGCGTTCGGGAGTGAGCACGCCGGTGGTCATGATCCCGTCGCTGAACTCACCCACCAACGCAAGTGTCCGCGGGCCGTTGCCGGCGACGTAGAGCGGAATCTGATCATCCAAATTGATGAAGCGCAGATCGCGATGAAGATAACGGATCGTCCGCGTCAGCCCGTCCGCGTGGTAGACCGCTTCACCCGTCTTCAACAGGTCATGGATCACGCGCACTTGTTCACGGAAATCGGCGAATTTGACCGGCGGCAGACCCATCACGCGCCGCCCGGTATGGCCCGTGCCGAAACCGAGCAAGCAGCGTCCGGGCGCGATTTGATTGATGGTTGCGATGGAATGTACCGTTACCGGCGGAATCCGGTTGCTTGCGACTGAAATGCCGGTGCCGAGCTTGATGCGTTTCGTGTTCGCCGCCGCCAGGGCCATGCAGGCGTATACGTCGCCCCAGATCATTTGCGAATCCGGAAACCAGGCGTGACTGAAGCCGAGCCTTTCACATAGAACGGTATCGCTAATTGCGCGTTCGGGTTTGGTGAAAATCAGAATGCCAAAATCCATCGGGAGTCCTTTCAACGCGCTCCGTCGTGAGCCGCGTCCGGACATCATAACCGCGTCCGGCCGTTGGGCGCGAATCATGAGTTGCGGATGCCAAATTCATGACGTGCGCACTTGACCTTGGCGCCGCCAGATGGCGTCATGACGGCGTGGCCGCGCATCCCAGCACCGAGCCTCCACAGATGCTGACGGCGGCGGAAGCCGCCGCTCAACTGGGCGTCAAGCTTGGTACCCTCTATGCCTACGTGAGCCGCGGCTGGCTCAAAAGTTACCGCCGTAAAGTCGGCCGTCAGGCCCTATACCGGCGCGCCGATATCGAGGCACTGCGTGGCGTGACTGCTCCGGAGCGCGGCCGGCGCGCCCGTGGCCTGCCCGACGCGTCGTCGTGGGTGACGGTGGCGCAACCACCGACTGCTGACGCGGCCGCGCCTGGCGTAATCGTGGCGGAGTCAGCGGTTAGCTCGATCATCGAAGGGCGCCTTGCTTATCGCGGCTATCCCATCGACGAACTGGTGGAACGGGCCAGCTTCGAGGAAGTCTGTCTGCTGCTCTGGAATGGCGCGCGCCCCAGTGTCGAGGAGAGTGAATCGTTACGTTCCGAAATAGGGGATGCGCGGATGCCGCCCTCGGTCGCGGCGGCCCTGACGGCGGTGGGCTCTCAGCTTCCGCCCTTGATACGGCTGACGGTGATGATGCCGAGCCTGGCCGCCTTCGAGCGTAAAACACCAGCGCGTCCGCGTATCGCGCAGGCAAGGCTCATCGTCAGCATGCTGCCACTCGCACTGGCACGTGCCCCTGCTTCCGAAACCGACGGAGTAGTTGCCAAAACTCACCCGGGCGGTGTCGCCGGCAGCCTCTTCGCAGGTGTTGTTGGCAATTGCGCCGACTGGGAAGTGGCCGCCCTGGACCGCGTGCTGATCGCATGCGCCGAGCACGAACTTAACGCCTCGACCTTCGCGGCGCGTGTCGTCGCGAGCACCGGTGCCGATCTGTATGCTTCGGTGCTGGCGGCGCTGTGTTCGCTTTCCGGACCGATTCACGGCGGTGCCTGCGATCGCATCGAAGCGATGTTTGACCAACTCGAACCAGGGACCCATCTGACGGAGTTGCTGGCGGGATATGCGGAAAAACGACTGCTCCCGCCAGGCTTCGGCCATGCGATCTACCCGGCCGGCGATCCGCGCGCGGTGCTGCTTAAGAAGGTTGCGGTCTCGCTGGCAAAACACAAAGGCAAGCGGCTGCTTGAAACCGCGTTCAAGGTTGAAGAGGCGGTTTGGAAACGCGATCGGCTACGCCCCAATCTCGATTTTTATCTCACGGTATGCGTGCGTATGCTGGGGTTTCCATTGAGAATGCCGGCGGCGGTGTTCGCCCTTGGCCGGGCGAGCGGGTGGATTGCGCATAGCCTGGAGCAATACGCGGATAACCGCTTGATTCGCCCTCGGATGCGATATCGCGGTATGGCCCTGCATCACTGGCTATAGCTTCAAGTCTCGAAAATCACGATAACGGCCCGAGAAAAATTGTGTCATCCCGAGAGCCTGTGATTTGTTCGGCTTCTACCCGGCCAGCGTCGGTTTGCGTCATCCCGAACGAAGGCGGCCTCGTGAGCGAAGCCGAAGGCGAAGCGAACAGGCGAGTCTTGACTTGGCCGAAGGCTCGCGGACTCGCCCGCCCCAGGGAGCCGCGTTCAAAATAAGGCTGTCGGAGTCGAGGAATCTACGCGGATCGATTATTCTTTGCTGATCGAGGAAAAATCGATCGCTGCGCGTCTCGCTTCAGATTACGAATCTGCGAGTCGCGTGAGGGGGAATTCATATGCAAGCGAACAAATTGCGATCGAAGCTGAAGGCGGGTGAGGCCGCCTTGGGTACGCTGGTATGGGGCACGCACGGACGCGGAGTGATCCATACTTTGGCGGCGGCTGGAATGGATTTCGTAATGATTTGCATGGAGCATTCCG
>JBOHWM010000033.1:0-1657 GCA_050736555.1 Binataceae bacterium (SeqCode) | reverse complement strand
TAGCGGCGGTAGTGGCAGCGGTGGTGTGGCGCCGGTCAAACGTGACGGTGACAAAGTCGGCCGCAACGATCCATGTCCGTGCGGCTCGGGCAAGAAATACAAGCGCTGCCACGGCAAGTAACAGCGGCCGGGGGCCCCCTGTCGCGGCGGACTGTATCATTTAAAAGATCGGAAACCCCCCTCTGTTCCGCGCAAAAGAGCTGGAGGCCAAAATACCGGAGGTGATTGGGTGAACGTACGACTGCAAGCCGCGCCAGTCACGGGGTTTCGCTTCGCCGGTGTCAGCGCCGGACTCAAGAACGAAGCCGGTCGATTGGATCTGGGGCTTATCGTCGCCGACCAACCCGCGACCGCCACTGGGGTCTTCACCACCAACCGGGTTAAGGCCGCTCCGGTTATCGTGGCCAGCGAACACGTCAAAGCGGGACGGCTGCGTGCGATTGCGGTGAATTCGGGCTCCGCCAATTGCTTCAGCGGCAAAGCCGGCCTCAAACTCGCGCGTGATTCATGTGCGGCTTTGGCGCGTGAAATAGATTGCGCACCCGAACTGGTTGCACCGTGTTCGACGGGCGTTATCGGACATCTGTACGACCTGGAAAAATATCGCGCGGGCATTCGCGAGGCGGTGAAAGAGCTTGATGCCGATGGGCTCGAACAATTCGCGCGCGCGATTATGACGACTGACACCAGGCCAAAACTAGCGTCAGTCGGCTTCAAGGTGGCCGGCGGCTCGCTCACGGTAGCCGGCGCCGCCAAGGGTTCGGGCATGCTCGAACCTCGCATGGCAACCATGCTGGCGTTCATCGTGACCGACGCCGCCGTGCCCGCGGCGCGCTTGCGCCAGACGCTTGTCCGCGCCTTGCCGTCGAGCTTCAACGCGATAACGGTCGACGGCGACATGTCGACCAACGACACCCTGTTGTTGCTGGCGAGCGGCGCGGCGGGCAACCGCGGGCTTAAGGAGCGCGACGCGGCCTTGTTCGATCAGGCGGTCGGCGAAATCGCTCGCGCGCTAGCTCATGACCTGGTCCGCGATGGTGAGGGTGCGGGCAAATTGGTGACGATCGAAGTGCGTGGCGCGCGGTCGCCCGCCGACGCCGAGCGTGTCGCACGTGCGATTGCGAATTCACCCTTGGTGAAGACCGCATTCTTCGGCAACGATCCGAACGTTGGCCGGATCCTGATGGCCGCGGGCAAAACGCGTGTCGCGTTCGATCCCGACCGGCTCGAATTGCGTGTTGGCGGGGTGCGCCTGGCGTCACGCGGAGCGCTCGTTACAGACGCGCTCGAAGCGGCGGCCACCAAAATGCGCGAGCGGGAATTCACCGTCATGCTTGACCTTAAAATGGGTAAGGCGCGAGCTGAAATCGCGACCTGCGATTTGACCTTCGACTACGTGAAAATCAACGCTGAATACACCACCTGAAGCCATTATGCTCCGATGTCATGTGAATGGGTCCTGCTATGCGGCGACGGGTGAAGCGAGCGTCAGGCCGCCGTCCACCATAATCGTCTGGGCGGTGATAAAATCGGCCTCAGGTGTGCAAAGCAGCAGGGTTGCGGCGGCGATTTCGTCGAGCTCGGGAATGCGTTTGAGCGCCGATCGTGTGACCACACTTTGTGCCACGCGGGCGAAATCGGCGCCGAAGTAGGTGCG
>JBOHWM010000032.1:0-5877 GCA_050736555.1 Binataceae bacterium (SeqCode) | reverse complement strand
TTTTTTTGCGCGTCAGCACCGGCCATTGGAACGTCGGTCGCGAGTTTACCGCCGCAATGATGTACGGGATGGGTGAGGTCGCGCCGCATCGACAGGCTTGGCAGCAACGAGGATTTTCCACCAGCGCGTCACCATTTGCCGCGATAACCGCCAATCCAGGACTTTATGCGCAAAAGGTTGTGGATGACGTGGGCGCATCCTTTTACGGCTTCTTCCAGGCGCTCGGCCCAGTCCTGACGCCGCTGATGTTGGTTGGTTTGTGGCTGCGGCGTAAGAGGCTTTTTGCCAACTTTGCCGAGACCTTTCTGCTCGTTCTGGTGCTGTTCTACTTCTGCGGTTTTGCGCTGACCTACACCGGTACGCGTTTCATGGTCCACTTTATCGCGTTCACGTTCGGCTGGGTGATGGTCGGTGTCGCGGCGCTGACGCAAGGCGCGACGCGTCTGGCCGAGGCGATAAACTGGCGACCGCCGCCAATCACCGTCGCCCTGGTTATCGCATTAATCCTGCTGCCGCGGACGCTGTGGCCGATCGGCTATGACCTGCGGGGATTTCGTTACGCGGCCCAGGAAATCGCGCGGCGCGGTGGCAAGCCGCGCGCGATTGTGGCTCGTGATGGGCGGGTCGCATATTATGCGGGGATGAAATTGATTGCCCTGCCCGCGCGGCCGGTCAATCTATGCGGGTGGCTCGGCCAACGTGAGAATGCGGACTATCTCCTGATCGGCAATCGCGACGAGCGCAAGTTCGGCCTCGCGCACGATTCGCGCTGCCTCGACTTCATCAGACGATATCCACGTTATGGCAGCGGCTATTACGATCTGTTCGCGATACGGCCTTCAACCAGCGACGTCTCAAGTGCCGACAGTCAAATGAAGTGACGCTCGATTTTTTCATAGCGGCCCCGTACGCAAGTGGAACGCGCTTGTGAACGTCGCCGAGCCAAGACTCGCAGGCCGCGTGAGCGCGTGCGATCATCCCGCGCTCGAGCTGTCGATCATCGTGCCGGTTCATAATGAGGCGGACGGACTTGAAGCTTTTTTCGCGCGCTTGATGCCGGTGCTGGAGAATTTGAAATCCAGCTTCGAGATCATCTGCGTTGACGATGGCAGCAGCGATACCAGCCTGGCGCGCCTGCTCGCGCTACGCCATCGCATAGCGGCAATCAAAGTACTCAGTCTGTCACGCAATTTCGGCAAGGATATAGCGCTCACGGCCGGCTTCGATTACGCGCGCGGAAACGCTGTGGTGCCGATCGATTCGGACCTTCAGGATCCGCCGGAATTGATCGAAGCGATGATGGCGAAGTGGCGCGAGGGTTTTGACGTGGTTTACGCCACGCGCAGCCATCGCGCGGGTGAAAGCATGGTCAAGCGCTTCACCGCCCGCTATTTTTACCGTCTCTTCGACCGCATTACTGAAATCCCGATTCCTCGCGACACTGGCGATTTTCGGCTGCTGGACCGCCGCGTGGTCGACGTGCTGGTGAGGCTGCCGGAGCGCACGCGCTTCATGAAGGGATTGTTCGCCTGGGTGGGCTTTCGTCAAACAGCGGTCTTCTTCGAACGCGCGGGCCGCCATCGAGGTGAAACCAAATGGAGTTATTGGCGGCTGTGGAATTACGCCTTGGACGCGATCACTTCCTTCAGTTCACTGCCGTTAAAAGTGTGGAGCTATCTCGGCGTAATCGTTTCGGGACTTGCGTTTGTCTACGCGATCTTTCTTCTGGTTTTCACCCTCGCGCGCGGTATCAAGGTTCCCGGCTATGCCTCTTTGATGGTGGTGGTGCTCTTTCTCGGTGGTGTGCAGTTGATCACGCTGGGGATCGTCGGCGAGTACCTCGGACGCGTTTACAACGAAGTGAAAGGCCGGCCACTTTACCTGGTGCGTGATCAAATCGGCTTTGACGATTAAGCCATGGACCCCAGCCTTTATCCGCGGATGGCGGCCGTTGAGGATGTCCATTGGTGGTTCGCCTCGCGCCGCGCTATCTGTGACAGCCTCATCGCGCGGCTCGGCCTGACGCCTGATTGCGAGATTCTTGAGCCTGGGTGCGGTACCGGCGGCAATTTCGCCATGCTCGCGCGCCATGGCAGAGTTTACGCGCTCGATTGCGAGGAAGAAGCGCTGCGCTTTGCCGCCAGGCGGGGAATAGCTGCCGAGCTTGCGCAAGGAGCGCTGCCTGACCGCATTCCGTTTGGCGGGCGCCGCTTCGATCTGATCGTCATGACCGATGTGCTGGAGCATCTGGACGATGACACCGCCGCACTGGCGGCTTTGCGTCCGCGTCTTAAACCCAGGGGATGGCTGCTGCTGACGGTGCCAGCGATCCGTTGGCTGTGGAGCGAGCACGACGTGACGCACCATCATCGCCGGCGTTATCGCGCTGAAGAATTGGGCGCGCGCCTGAAGACCGCGGGCTACAAAATCAGCTTTTTGAGCCACTTCAACTTCGTGCTGTTTCCCATAATCGCCGGCATGCGCTTACGCCAGCGCCTGTTTAATCACCCCAGCGCCGGTTATCACGATCTGACGATGCCCTCGGTCATGACCAACATGCTCCTGACGCGCATATTCTCAAGCGAACGGCATGTCCTTAATCTGATCCGCGTGCCGCTCGGGGTTTCGCTGATCGCCCTCGCTCGCGCCTGAGACGTGACTAAAAAATCTCTTCAAGTTCGTACATTGACTCACGACGAGGTGCCGCTTTCGGGTCATGGCCGGAGCGGCCCCTTGAATATGCGGGGACCGCGCTGGATTTGGCTTGAGGCGCTGGCGGTCTTCGCCGGTGTGCTTGCATTCCTGTTCGCGCTCGCGCCGACCGCACCTTTCACAAAAGAACTTGGCGTGTGCGAATCCGGGGCGGTACGTGATGTGCTCGCCGGCAACGTCGTGCTGCCGCATTTTCTCCCCGGACCGATGGTGCACGTACCGCCGCTTTATTGGTGGACAGCCGCGCTATGTGTCCGTGCCTTCGGTTGGACCGAACTGGCTTTGCGGCTGCCCTCGATGGTGGCGGCTGCCGCGACCTGCGCTGTGATTTTTCTATGGCTGGGCGCGACGGTGAGCCGGCGGGCGGGATTTTGGGGCGCCGCTTCGTTACTGCTGTGTCATTTCTTCACGGATGCGGCGCGCCAGCCGCGAATGGATTCGATGCTGGCGCTGTTTGTCACGGCGGCGGCGGTATGCCTGGAGCGCGCCGTAAATACAAGCGGGAATCCCGCGGCCGTCGCCGTTGCTGGCGATGCAGCGGTTTCCGAAAAGCGATCGGCGTCGTCGCGTCGCTACCTGTTCCTGGCGATTGCCGCGCTGACAATCGGGCTCGGAATTCTGGCCAAGGGCGTGTTGGGCATCCTCTTACCCGGGATCGCATTGGGCCTTTTCATGATCGTGCGGCGGCGTTTTTGGGAACTGTTCCGCCTGGACCTGATTGTGTCGTTCGTGGTTGGGCTTGGGATTGGACTGGCATGGTATGTCGCGGCCTTTCAAGTTGGCGGCGATCCATTTCTGCAATGGCAGGTCGAGATGAACTTATGGAATCGTTTCATCCCGACCTCGGCAGGCGGCGCTGGCTACTGCGCTCATCCCTTCTATTACTTCATTCCACAGACATTAAAGGGCTTCATCCCGTGGTCGCTCTATTTGCCAGCGGTCGGATTGTGGCTATGGCCACGGCGTGGCCGCCGCCTGGCCGCTCCGGTTGTATATGCGCTGTGCTGGTTCGCTGCGATTTTCATCTTTTTCTCCTCGTCACAGGGCAAATGCCTGGTCTATATCCTGCCCGCTTTCGCGCCGCTGGCGGCATTGACCGGATGCGGTATCGACCGCGCCAGCGAGATGCTCGAAGGGCGGCTGTTTCTTTGGCTCTTTACGCTTGGCAGTGCCGTAATCGCGATAGGCGCATTGGCGATGGCTTTGGCGGGGCTTGGCGCGGTGTTTGCCGGAATTCCCAAAATTCCGTTCCATCTTCATCCCACCGATCGTGATTTCCTTGACATCTTCGCCGCGATGGCGGCGCGGCGCGCGCCCTCGTTGCTAGCCTGGATTGCGGCGTTCATCGTCGGCGCGGCGCTAAGCCTATTTGCCGCACGACGGCTGAATCCGCGCTTGCAAGCGCTTGGAGTGCTGACGATCGCGGCGGCGGGCACGCTATTTTGGTTCGGCGTGATGAATCCGGCGCTGGCGCGGCGTGAGACCTTAGAAACGTTCGCGCGCGAAGTTACTCAGGTCGTTCCGTCCGGGGCGGTAGTCGGCCATATCGGCCTTGGTGATTGCGAACTTGACTTCTATTCGCCACGGCCGATGCCGGAGGTCAATCATTTTCGGTGCGGCGATGGGGATTCAATGCCGGATTACCTGGTGATTCGTCGCAGGCGCTTTGAGAAGATGAGCCCGGCGCAACGCGCCTGTCTGGAGCCAATCATGCAATCCGCCGACGTCGATGGCAAAGGCGTACGCCTGCTGGTCGAACGCATCGTCCCAACACGCTGAGCACTTGACGTTTGATGTCCCGTCGCGCGATGAAGGCAGGAATCTCCTGTTTACCCCGTGAGGCCCGGACCGGAATCCCGGTCCGGGCTGGTTTGCGCGCGGCGCTACTTCTTGGCACCTGAAGAAGACTTTGGTGCGGATGAAGTCGAAGAAATGGAAGTGGTCGACGAAGTCTTGGTGGCAGTGGAATTCGTCTTCATCGACGAGGACTTGGCGTCACGCTCCCGTCTTTTGCAACGGTAGACGCTGGAAGTAGAGATTTTAAGATCCGCGGCGACCGCTTTGGCCTTTTTGCCGCTGTGCAGTTCCGACATGACTTTGGAGCAATCAACCCGCTTGGCCGCATTCGCGCTGGGCACACCGGTAGCGAAACCAGTTGCCACCGCAAACACAAGAGCGGACGTTACAAGGGCAAGTTTTCGAATCACGGCAGGTTCTCCTCCCCCTCGAACTATGCGTTCTAACGCGCGCGATTATTCCAGAAAGCATGGCGCGGCGAAAGCCTAAAAGAACCAGAAAGGGCCGGATTGCGTCGATGCAAGGTGATCATTATTCGCGTGTTTCCAGACCCATGCGGCGTGCGATGATCACCTTCATGATCTCGCTGGTGCCCGCGTAAATGGACTGTACCGCCGCGTCCGCGTAGTCCATCGCGACCGGGAATTCGAGCATGAAGCCATAGCCGCCGTGCAATTGCAGGCATTGGCTGGTCACCCGCTTGAGCAATTCGCTGGTCCACCATTTCGCCATGCTCACTTCGGTAACCACCTCATCTCCACGAACATGCGCGGCCAGCAGCCGGTCAACGAATGCTTCGCCAATCTCGATTTCAGTCGCCATTTCCGCCAGCTTGAATTGAGTGTTCTGGAAAGCCGCGATCGGCTGTCCAAACGCTCGCCGCTGCTTGGTATATTCGATCGTATCGTCGAGGCATCGCCGCGCACTCGCGATAGTGCCAACGCCGACTACCAGACGTTCCTGCTGCAGCTTCTCCATCAGCATCTTAAAGCCACGGCCTTCGCCGCCCAGCAGATTGCCCACGGGTACGCGGCAATCCTCGAAGAACAGCTCGCTGGTGTCCTGCCCCTTGAAGCCGAGCTTGTCGAGTTTGCGGCCGCGATTGAAACCGGGCGCGTCGCCGTCGACCAGGATGAGGCTGATGCCGCGATGCGGTGGGTTCGCCTTCGGATCGGTCTTGGCGACCACGATGATCATATCGGCGATCTGGCCGTTGGAGATGAAAATCTTCGAACCGTTGATAACGTAGCTGTCGCCGTCGCGCCGCGCGGTAGTCTGTACGGCCGCGAGATCCGACCCGGTTCCGGGTTCCGTCATGGCGATGGCGAGGATGATGTCGCCGGCGATTGCACCTGCGAGGTAGTGGCG
>JBOHWM010000031.1:0-4664 GCA_050736555.1 Binataceae bacterium (SeqCode) | reverse complement strand
TCAGAAACAGTAGATTCGGCAGCGGTTCGTTATTGTTGAGCAGAATCACTTTCTTGTATTTGATTTTGAAGCTGTCCTGATGGGGCAACAGTTTGTAAATGCTGGTTCCAGCCCACAAGAATTGCTGACGACGGTGCAATTCGGCGAGAATAAAATTCGCACTCACGTTCAATTCGTCATCGTCATCACCTATCTCGATGTTCGACACCAGGCGCTTCAGCCGCGGGGCCTGTTCCTTCAGCCAAAGTGTTTCCTTGAGCCTTTGGATACGGCTGCGAAGCTGATTGCGGCGATCATATATAATCGAGACATTGCGGGTGGGATCGATGTCGTCGGCATTGCAAGGCAGCCAGTAGGTTGCGTCCGAGTCCCATAGCGCAAGCCATTCGTCGTAACGATGTTCGTCCATGAGACGCGCCTCGTGAAAGAGGAAGCGTTCGACGGCGATGCGGTCGGCTGACATTGAAGTGTCTCTGTATTGCGGAATCCTTTATTCCGGTTAGCAAAAAAGTATCACGGTTGCCAGAAAGGCCGATGCACTTTCGTACAAGCCTATTTGTCATCCTGAACGAAGGCTGCTCCGCTAGGCGGTTAGCCGTTTCGGCATCCTCAAGATGGCAAGCGGAGACAATGAAACCGGCACGCTGCCCGTGCGTCTTAAATTGCATGGGGCACGGTGGGCAAACAGTCCACTTGCCACGTTGGGAGGCAAATAGGAAGATCGTACGTGGGCACAGCGATGAGCATAAGACATGCGCGGGCGTCGCTCGCGATAACTCGGCGTAGCTCGAGGCCTGGAGCGCAATGAAACCAAACCAATGCCGCGTACGGCTGCAATGGCTCACTTTGGTCGCAATCGCAGTAGCCCTTTTGTTAGCGTACAGCGGCGCCGCATACGCGCAGCAGGGAGTTCCGTTTAATCCTCAACGTGCCCCCGCGCTGCCCGGCAGTCAGCAGGGCGGCTCGGTGCTGGAATTGCCGAAGACTCCGGCGCGACAATCTGGTACGACTGACACGATCCCGCGGCTCGCGCCACAGCGGGGTCAATCGCTGTCCCTTCCCAGTCACGAATTGCGCAATCAGGCCGGGTACGAACAAGCGACCGTGACGGTCACGCAGAACGGCCGCTACATTACCGGGTTGCAAAAGGGCGATTTTAAGCTTTACGTGGACGGCCAGCAGCGTCCGATCGAGTTTTTCCGTCAGGACCTCGAGACACCTGTCTCAGTCGGCATCCTGGTCGACACGTCGGGCAGTATGCAGCCGAAAATAGCGCAAGCGCGCGCCGCGATTGCGGAATTCATCCAAGACCTGAACCCGCGCGACGACGTCTTCCTGTTCGCTTTCTCCAGCCGTCCTTTTTTGCTGCAACCTTTCACGACTAATCACTACCTGGTATTAAGCCGGCTTTCGCTACTGCATGCCTATGGGCAAACCGCACTCTTCGACACCATCCTCGACGGCCTCCTGATGGTGCAGCATGGGCGCTGGGATAAGAAGGCTCTGCTGGTGGTGACCGACGGCATGGACAACACCAGCCAGTCGAATCTCAACCAGGTTGTGGCTGAAGCGCGGCGGATGGGCGTGCTGGTGTATTCGATCGGAATCGGCGATCCGAATTCGTCGAACCTGCCGAGTGTCGCGCTTGGACCGTTTCTCTTTGGCGGCGACATCGACCAGGTCGATACGCGCACGCTCACGGCTCTATCCACTGAGACCGGCGCAAGAACCTTCGTGGTTCGTGAGGTGGGAGACGGCGCCGCCTTGCGGCAGGACTGCCAGGACATCAGCCACGAGTTGCGTGAGCAGTATACGATCGGTTTCGTCGCGCCCGACGCCAGCCGCAGTGGTTATCGCGGCTTGCGTGTTGACGTGCCGAATCATCCTGGAGACACAGTGCGGGTGCGCAAAGGTATCGAGGTCGGTACTGGCTCGTCGTACGCGATGGACCCCTCGGGCCGGTAGGTTTTCGCCGCCCGTCCCAAGCGACAGCATTTGCATAGCCGCCAAAGAACCTCTGACTAATATCGCGGTAACTACTCTCACGCTCGCAGCGGGTCATCCTTCACTTCGTTCAGGATGACAACCATGTCAAGCGCGGCAAGCGGTTTTCGAAGGTCCCAAAAATTCGCAAACTCTCGGGATAAAATAAAAATCCCGGCCGATCGGATGAACGAATCACTAAAGGACGCTTACGGTTTTTGCGGGTCGGCGGGTTTTTCCGTCGAGAAGGGGGGAATAAAAGCGCGTTCCGGGTCTGGCAGCAGGTTAACGAACTTAATCTCGGCGAAGCTGCCCGCCAACCTGATCGCGGACAAAGTTGCGTTGTCGATCCTGATGCGGTGAAAGTGCTTGAGCTCCAGGCTCATGAAATGGCACAGAACCGTGCGGATAATGTCACCATGTGAGACAAACAACACGAGCCGTTCCGGATTGGCCGCGATGATCCGCGTTATGGCGCCGACCCCGCGCTGCTGCACTTCGCCGATGGTTTCGCCACCCGGAGTGGCGCGCTCCAGCGGCGCCTTGCGATAGCTCAGATACTCCGGGTCCTTGATTAGATCGTGGTAGGTCTTGCCCTCCCAGCGTCCATACATCACCTCGGCAATATCAGGCTCCTCGACCATCTCGATTCCGCCCAGGCTTGCGGAAATGATTTCGGCTGATTGGCGCGCGCGCACCAGCGGACTGGTCACGATCAGGTCGGGCTTGATAGTACGGGAGAAGCGCGCGACCGCTTCGACCTGGGCACGCCCCTGAGGGCTTAATTCGACCGGATTGCGCCCCATCACGCGGCCCTGCCGATTCCACATCGTTTCGCCGTGGCGGGTCAGTACAGCCACCCCGCGCACGCCGACGGTCATGCTCAATTGTTGCGCCACTAAAAAAGGCCCCAGAGCCATTGCCATCCCTGTAGGAATTGAAAACCGGCGGGTGGCAGCAACGCCCGCCGGCTACTCAGTCTGATCATCAAGGATTTTCGAACTGTTCAACGGTTCGCAGGCGCCTCCGCATGGCCGTTACTCGCCGCCTGGACACCATTTGTGGCGGCCGCGCCGAGTCCGCAAAACGCCTCGTAATCAATAAGATGCGTCTGCGTCGGATGGTCACCGCATACCGGACAATCGGGGTTGCGCGGAATTTTGAGCACGCGCACATAGTCCGCTGACAGCGTATCGAAGTAAACCATCCTTCCGATGAGCGGCTTACCGGCTCCCAGCAGCAGCTTTATCGCTTCGAGCGCCTCGATCGAGCCAATCACACCCGGCAAGGCGCCGAGCACGCCGGCTTCCGCGCATGACGGTGCCATCTCCGGCGGTGCCGGTTCCGGATAGAGGCATCGGTAGCAAGGACCACCACCCGCTGGATAGAAGACCGTGGCGTTGCCCTCGAAGCGGAAAATCGCGCCGTCCACCAGTGGTTTTTTGGCGAACACGCAGGCGTCATTGATCAGGTAACGAGTGGGGAAATTGTCGCCGCAATTGATCACCACGTCGTAATCCTTGATGATTTCCATCACGTTCTCGGAACTCAGCCGCACATCGTGACGGATCACTTTGACGCCCGGATTGATGGCGTTGATTTGCTTTTGCGCCGATTCGGTTTTCGGTGTGCCCACGTGATCGACCGTGTGAATGATTTGGCGCTGCAGATTCGACAGATCCACCACGTCAAAATCGACCAGGCCCAAAGTGCCGACTCCCGCCGCCGCCAGATAAAGCGATGCGGGTGAGCCCAAGGCGCCGGCGCCCAACAACAGGACTTTGGAATCGAGCAGCCTGGCCTGCCCTTTCTCGCCGACCTCGGGGATCACGAAATGACGCGAATAGCGCGTGATCTCCTCGTTGCTGAACTGACGGTCGGCGACCCACGGTAATCCGCGATCTTTCCAGGAGTTGAAACCGCCGGTCATGTTGTAGACATTTTCATAGCCCATCTCGCGCAGGGCTCGCGCGGCCAAAAGCGAGCGTGTGCCTGACGCGCAATGCAGAATCACCGGCTTGGAATGGTCAGGAACCTTCTCCTCGATGCGCAACTCAAGAAAGCCGCGTGGAATCCCAATCGCGTTGGGCAAATGGCCCTGGCGCCACTCATCACTCTCGCGCACGTCGATGACCGATGTGCCGGGTTGCTCCATCAACTGGCGCGCGCCATCGATGTCGATTTGCTTAATCGTCGAGCGCGCTTCGTCGAGGATGTTCTTCGAGGTTTTTGCCATATTGCTATACCGTTCGGCGCCAGTCGGCGCACACTTTCCACAGCCTGATTATAACCATCATGCCGATACGCCGCATCCGGTAGCCGCCGCGGCCTTATCCGCCCAGCATCCGATGCGATTCGAGCAGGGTGCGGACGTAATTGAGCACGCGCCGGGCATGGCCGCGCGGCGTTACATCAAGGAAAGCGCGCGACAGATGCAAATCGCGGCTGAGGACGAAAGTCGAGCGGCTCGCCATGCCATTCTCGAATACGCCGAAGGTCCGCGCCAACTCCCCGCCGGTGTCCGCCAGCAAGATAAACGGAAACGCATGTTTTTCGGCAAACCTGCGATGGGACTCAACGGAATCGGTGCTCACGCCCACGATGGCGCAGTCGAAGGCGACGAACTGATCGTGCAGTTCGCGAAATTCCTTGCCCTCGATGGTACAGCCGGGCGTGTCATC
>JBOHWM010000030.1:0-8149 GCA_050736555.1 Binataceae bacterium (SeqCode) | reverse complement strand
CGCGATCAAGCGCATCACTTCCGAACCCGCCGACTACTTCGGCATCAAGGGACGTGGGCGCTTGCTGCCCGGTCTAGCGGCCGATCTCGCGATCTTCGATTTTCACAAGATCGGATCCAACAAGCGCGGGGAGATGCGCAACGATTTGCCCGGCGGCGGACGGCGGTTCGTGATGCCGGCGCGCGGAGTCGAATACACGGTCGTCAACGGCGCCGTACTGTATGAACACGGTAAAGTCACCGGCGCATTGCCGGGACAGGTATTGCGTTCGGGCCAATGCTGAATTGTCTGGGAGCGGCCCCCGCGTACCTTCGCGCGGGCCGCTCCGCATCGAAGTACCGTTGCGCGGCGGTTCAATGCCAGACGCGATGGGCGACTTCGGCGACCAACTCCAGCTTGCGTCTTTGCGCCGCCGCGTCGAGCGGATTGCCTTTGATCCCCGAGGCAAAGCCGCATTGTGGTGACAACGCCATCTGATCACGCGGGAAGTAGCGCGCTGCTTCGTCGATTCGCTTGATCAAATCGTTGGCCGGTTCCAACGCGCTCTTTTTGGTCGAAACCAATCCCAGCACGACCTGTTTGTCGTATGGCACGTCCGCCAATGGTGCGAACGAGCCCGAGCGCCAATCGTCATATTCGAGAAGAAATATCTCATAGTGGCCGACTCGCTTGAAAACTTCCTTGGATATCGCCTCGTAACCTCCCTGGCTCAACCAGCGGCCGTCATTATTGCCGCGGCACATATGCAGGCCGAAGCGGATTCCGGGTACGTCCGCGAGGCTGTTTAGCATCTCGAGGCCTTCGCCAAGCACACGCTCGGGTGAGATGCCGTTGGTTTCGAAAACGGAGCGCTGCGCGCTAGGGTCCACCATGATCGCCAATTCGGGCGCGTCAATCTGGATATATTCGCATCCCAGGCGTGCGAGTTCACGGATCTCCTCGCGGATTACCTCGGCGCCGTCGGCGAAAAGCTCGAATGGGTCGTGATAAACGCCGCGTGCTTCCGCCGTGGACCAGAACATGAACAGCATCATCGGGCTTGGCAGTGTCACCTTGATCGGCCTGTGTGCCTTGGCGCGCGCATAGACGAATTCCTCACCCACCATCGAACGCAGACGGCGCAACTTGCCGGTCGCGGCGAGCCCCAGCGACAGCTCTTCCACCTGATTCTGATCGGTATGCCAGGGCTTGGTGATCGAGCGATTGCGCGACAGGCCCCCGGTGGTTTCCACTAACGAGCCGAGGAAACTCAACCGGCGTTGCTCACCGTCGGAGACCACGTCGAGACCGGCGTTCTCCTGCAGTGCCAGCGCCTCATCGACGGCGCGATCTTCCATGCGCTTCAGTTCCGCAGCGGCTAACTCATCGTGGCGATATTTGCGCTTCGCTTCCTTCAGATAATCCGGGCGGAGCAGGGAACCGATGGTCTGTGCGCGATAGATTGTCGTGGCCATTCAAAACTCTGGTTCAAAGCACGCATCCAAGTCAACGCGATCCTAGCCTATTTTCATCTCGGTGCGTGGATTGCAGGCCGGTTGGGCTGGAAGTCAGATATGGATCTAAACGTGGCCGCGCCGGATCAGGTAAATTGACGGAGCCGGTAGCATACGCATCGAGGAGAATGAAGGCGGCCACGACCCTGATTCAAGACAAAAAAGGCGGTCCATGCGGACCGCCCGTGCGTTACCACTGGGGGGCTAATGCTTGGGTTCGATACGCTTGCCGTAAGAGATTTCTCCCTTGTCAACGCGCAGGCTAAAGCCGCAATCGGGATTGGTGCAGGCCCACGCCTTGAAGATCACCGAAGCACCCTCCTGCCCGTAATCTGATAGTGGTATCAGGGTGCCATTGTTGCACTTTTGGCACTTCGGCAGCTCCATCACCCAGCCTCCTTGACCGACCAACCGGTCCCAAATTTAACCTATCTAACCCATTTTCTTAAATCAATTGTTTGGCTCTTAGCCAGCGCTATCAACTGGCTGTGAGCTAGAATTTTCCGTCGCGGCACTCCGATGGTAAACTGTCGGATATGGACGCGCATGTGCCTGCCTTCCTGATACGTGAGGCCACGATGCGCGATCATCGGCAACTGCTGAGTCTCGCGCGCGAGCTCGATTCCATCAATTTGCCGACCGACGCCAGTGAATTGCGCGATCTAATCGAACGCTCGAGACGTTCGTTCCGCGGCCGTGTGCGCGAACGATCGCGCGCGGCCTACCTATTCTGCGCGGAAGCGGCGGACAAAGGCCAGGTGGTCGCGGCTTCGCTGATTATCGGCAAACATGGCACGCCGGAGGCGCCACACTACTATCTCGAGATGGACGGCGATGAACGCTACTCGCGCACCCTGCGCAAAATGTTCCGTCACACCTATCTGCGCCTGCGTTATTCGATGGACGGTCCGACCGAAGTGGGCGGTCTAATCGTGACGCGCGCGATGCGCGGCCATCCCGAGCGCATCGGCAAACAAATCTCGTGGGTCCGTTTTCTCTACATTGCCCGGCATCTGCCGCGTTTCGAACCGCGCGTGCTGGCCGAGATGCTGCCGCCGATGGCCGCTGATTACGGCAATGCCTTCTGGGACCATTATGGACGCCGGGTCACCGGACTGAGCTTTCGCGAAGCTGATAGACTGTCGACGCATGACAAGGAATTCATCCGCGCGTTGTTCCCGGAAACCCCCCTGTATACCTTTCTCTTACCCGAGGAAGTACGTGAGGCGCTGGGCGCAGTTGGAGAAAATAGCCGCGGCGCGGTGCGCTTGCTCGAACAGGCCGGGATGAAGTTCCTCGGCCATATCGATCCATTCGACGGCGGCCCTTATTACGGCGCGGTAACCAAGGAACTGACGCCCGTGCGTCAGCGGACCACCTGCGTGGCGCTTATCGGCGAAGTGCCGGCTGAGGAACGCCATGCCTGGCTGGTGGCACACGAAAACGCGGCGGGCTTTCGCGCGCTTCGTGCCGATACGCGTGTTGCGGACGGCACTGTCGCGCTGGCAGCCGCCAGCTTGGCTGCGCTGGGAATCAAGCAAGGCGCCCGCGTTGACGTGGTGCCACTGCCCGGATCTGAATCTAAAGCTTGAGCAGTTCGCGATAAAAGCGCATCGCGCGGTCGACGTCGTCCAAAAAATTATACTCGTTGGGTGTATGAATCACGCCGGTTGACGGTCCCGGTCCAAAGACCACCGGTTCGAGGCCGGCGGCGGCGTACACTCCAGCCTCCGTGCATCCGGCCTTTACCCCTTGATCGAGCGGAAGCCCGGCGTGCGCCAGAGCAGCCATTGCCAATTCCACCGTTGCGCCATCGAGCCGGCTGCGAAAACCGGGATTCGCGCGAAGCTGCCGCGTCGTCATTCGAAGCTCCGGATAACCAGGCGCGAGCCGCTCGACTATCGCGAGCGCGCCTGAGCTGGCGACGTCCAAGGCGAGCCCAGGTGGCGGCCGCAGTTCGAATCGCAGTGTTAAGGCGCACTCCGACGAGCTTACCTCACCCGCGTTGCAAGTCATGGTCGGGGCGGCATAGTCGGGCTCCGCGGGGCCGGCGCGGTCGGCAAAGTTCTCGAGCTCGATGATGAATCGATTCAGCGCGGCAAACGCTCGTGCGGGTATTCGATGGAGCGGCGCTGATTCGATTCGCTCACCCTTGGGAAACGCGATCGGATCGGCTGTGATCAGCAATTCGCATCGCGCTGGGACTTTGTTCACCGCGTCGCCACCGTTGATTGCGCGCATCTCAGAATTCGGGTGCGCCGTAACCACGGCGAGCGCCGCGCGGATGGCGTTGCGGCCAAGCCGAGGCGTACTCGAATGAGCCGCGCGGCCGTCAAAAACAATTCTTGCGAAGGCTTTTGACTCCAGCCGCGCCGGCTCAAAATGGATTTCTAATTCGAACGCCATCAGCCCCTTATGCGCCGTAATCACCTGCAGATGGGACGCTTCACCGATATAAGCGAGTGCGCCACGGGGCAGGCGTCCAGACGCGGCCAGTTCCTTTGCTCCAAGCAGGCCGCGTTCTTCGCCGAAGGTAGCGATCAGATAGACGTTCCGGTGCGGCACACCGCATGAAATAAGCGCGAGCGCCTTGGCGACAAAGTCGAGCTTGGTATCGGCCACGCCAAGTCCGTAAATGCGCCCGTCGGTCACATTGGCCATGAACGGATCACCGCCGCATCGGGTCCACAAGGCATGGTCCCCGGGCGGCACGGTATCGAGATGCGTATTGAGAACCAGCGGCGCAGCGGCCGGATCGTCTCCCCTGATGACGGCGAAGAGGTTAACTTGACGCGGGTCTTCGCCGGACGCCAGCACCTGTGGATGAATTCCGGCCGGCGCGAATAATTCACGCGCGCACAACGCGCTGATTTCACGAGTGCCATCCGTGCTCACGCTGCGGCATCCGACCAGACGCTTACACCACGTCAGCGCAGATTCGTCCATATTCCGTTTCCATTGTGATCCGCATGCAATGCCGACCTATTGATTATAGCGTATTGCTTTGTGAGCACGTGCCATTTTGAGGTTTGCGCCCTAAGTGTATCGCCACGGTGCCGAAGCCGGTGAGCCGGTATTCGGCTTCAAAACCGGCCGCGCACATCATGGCACGGATTTGGTCGGCGTCGGGATGAATGCTAAGCGATTGGAACAGGTAACGGTAAGCGCTGTAATTCCGCGCTACCGTCACACCCAGTAATGGCACGAATACGGCGATATAAGCGCCGAAAAAATGACGCATGGGACCACGCGGCGGAGTCAAATCCAGACAAGCGAGGCGTCCACCGGGCTTGAGTACGCGGCACAATTCGGTGAAGGTCGCCGGCAGATCGGCAACATTGCGCAACATGAAGCCATTGACGACGCAGTCAAAGGTGTCGTCGGCGAAAGGCAGTGCCTGCGTGTCGCCAGCCATGAGTCTAATCCTGTCCTTGAAACCCACGAAGGCGGGTTTTTTCGCCGCTGCCAGCAGCATCTCGGGACAGAAATCGGCAGCTATCACCACGCGGGCGCCCTGGCGCACCAGTTCGAAGGCGAGTTCTCCAGTTCCCGTTGCGATATCCAGCGCAAGCCCGCCCTTCGGTGTCACGGCGGCAACGGTTTCGCGCCGCCAACGATGGTCCAAACCCATGGTCATGAAGCTGTTGACCATGTCATAACGTGGCACAATCGAAGCGAACATTTCGCGGATGCGTCTGGGCTTGCTGCCTAATTCCGTGTTGCCGCTGGACATCATGGTTGCTTGCCGGCGCATGCCAGTGACTTACCGGTGTATGATCGCCTCGGCAAGTCCCTCGCTCTTATGCTGTCAGCCTGCCGTGGCTGAAAGTGGGAAGGTGGCCAAATGAAAGACACTTCGAGCTTTCGCAGACCAAGCGCGGGCGAGCGAATCCTTAACCGGCTTTTCGGTCTAATGGTTGAACTCGGGCTGGGACTTGAGCACAACTACCTTTTGATGGTGCGTGGGCGAAAGACCGGCCAGCTTTATTCAACGCCGGTCAACCTGCTCGAATTTCGCGGCAGACAATTCCTCGTATGCGGCCGCGGGCGAGCTCAGTGGGTGCGCAACGCCGAAGCGGCGGGCCAAGTGACGCTTAAGCGGCGGATGGGGCAAAAGGAATATTTTGTACGGCCGTTAACCGATGATCAAAAGCCGGAGGTGCTCAAGTGCTATCTCGACAGCTACAAAACCACCGTGCGGCGCTACTTCCCGGTGCCGGTTGGCGCGCCGCCCAGCGCTTTTGAACCCTACGTCGGGCGATACCCGGTCTTCGAGTTGACACCGGCATCTGAAAAAACATCTTAAGCCGCTGACGGAAAATCCGCCCGTCGGCTAAAAGATCATCATGCGATGCGCCCAATGAAATATCGGAGCAAGCTGTTCGCCGCGGTTATCGCACTGGTGGTCGTCACCAATGTGGCGCTCGCCGGTGTGGGCTACTACCGCGGCAGAGAGCTGCTCCAGATAGAAGTTCATCGCAAGGTCCGCTCGATTGCCGAGGCGACCGCCGCCCTCATCCCTGTTTCGCTGGTGCAGGCGATTCACAGCCGCGCCGACGAAAACCGGCCGGAGTATGCCCACTTACGGCAAATGTTGGATCGCGTGCGCAACGCCAATCGTCGCGGCGACGCCTGGGTGACGGACGTCTTCACGTTAATACCGGCGCCGCAAGACGCTCACGTGGTGGAGTATGGAGTTGATTCCGAGAAGCGCTTCCAGTACGAGCATCACGCCGGCGACATTTATGACCGCAACGGACAGCCGCTTACGATAGGAATTGACGGTGTCAACCAACTGGCGCGAAACCTCGACAATTTTCAGGCGGGATTCCTCACGGCCTTCGCGCCCATTCACGATCACTCGGGCAAGCTCATAGCGGAACTGGGGGTCACCGCGATGCCGGCTCCGCATAGTGTGCTTAACCAAATTGGCGCCGTGATTTTGCCAGTATGCTTGATCACGCTGCTGCTCGCCCTGATGGTCGCTGCGTTTTTATCGCGCGAAATGAGCAAGCCGCTCTATAGCTTGCGGCGCTCGATAGAATCCATCGGGCGCGGTGATCTAAGCACACAAGTGCCGCCTCATCTTAAGGGTGAATTCGCGGAAATCGGAGCGGCTATCGCTCTGATGGTGATAGGGCGAAAGGAGCGCGACACGATCAAAAAGGCCTTCTCCGGCTATATCTCCCGCCAAGTGATGGAAGCGATTATGGCGAAAGGGGATTCTGGCGGGCTCAAAGGCGAACGGCGGCGGGTGACAGTGCTGTTTGCGGATATCCGGGGTTTCACCGCGATGTCGGAGAAGATGCGCCCGGAAGAAGTAGTAGAATTACTCAGCGAATTTTTCGACTGCATGGTCGAAGTGGTGCTGCGCAATCATGGCACCATCGACAAATATCTGGGCGACGGACTCATGGTTATTTTCGGCGCCCCCCTCGATGATCCCTACCAGGAGGAACATGCGGTCACCGCGGCGCTCGAAATGCAGGCGCGGTTGCGGGATTTGGGCTCGAAATGGCAATCGCAAGGCCGTCCCGCAGTGCGCATGGGCATCGGCATCAACTCCGGTGCGGCGGTGGTCGGGAACATTGGTTCCACCGAGCATATGGAGTACACGGCGATCGGCGATACGGTGAACCTGGCCTCGCGCCTCGAAGCCGTCACCAAGGAACTAGGCATCGATATTATTGTGAGTGAGCATACCTATGAGGCGGTGCGGCCGCTATTCAAATGGAATTCCACCGGCGAGGTACGTGTGCGCGGGCGGACCGATCCGGTGCGTACCTACGCGGTCGAAGGCGCCAACGGAACGCATGCGCAGGCGGCTCCGCCATAGGTTGTTTCTCTAATGGACGAAAGGAAGATCGAATGAGCCGACGTCGTGAGATCCAGCTTACCCCAGCGGAACAGGCGGAATTTCTTAAGGGTCCGCATAAGGCCGCATTGGCAACGCTCGACGCGAACGGCTTTCCCCATGTGGTCGCGATGAGCTATTTGGCCAAAGAAGACGCCATTTACATGACTTCGTATGGCAAGGCGCAGAAAGTCATCAATATCAGGCGCAATCCGAAAGTCGGCGTGATGGTCGAGGCGGGGCAGCGTTATTCCGAATTACGTGGCGTGATGATCCGTGGCTACTGCGAAGTGATTGAAGATCCCGCCGTTGTGAGATCGATCATGGGAGAAATCGCCGCCAACGAGGCGGGCGCCGCGGCGGTTCCGCGCGGCCCCGCGGCGAGCGCCCCTAAGCGAGTCGTGCTCAAGATTACCCCGCACAAAATCGCGAGCTGGAACCATGGCAAGCTGGGCGGACGCTATTGAAGCGGTCCGCCCAGCTTGCCCTGATTCTCCGATTGTCAGTACCCGGCGAAGCCCATATCGGTAGTGGCTTGCGCGTCCGGATCGGTGCGGACGTTGACCAGAGCGGTCTTGCCACTCTTCATCGCGCGTTCGATGGCGGGGCGAATCCCGTCCGGCTTTTCGACGAATTCGCCATAGCCGCCGAAGGCCTCGACCATCTTGTCATAACGCTGATAGCCGAGGTCGCGACCGACCGTGCCGCCGGTCTGGCGTGAAGTGAAACCGCCGTTGTTCGAGACCACCACGACGATATCGAGCCTATGCCGGATGGCGGTATCCATTTCCATTCCATTCCA
>JBOHWM010000029.1:0-2636 GCA_050736555.1 Binataceae bacterium (SeqCode) | reverse complement strand
GCATTGAAAAACGGTCTCCGCGATTTTAATACGCGATAGCGCCCGGACGGTTACAACTTGATTGAGGGGTACCGCTGGGCGGCTTGCCCGGTCAAGCCGGGTCCCGGCGAGCGGCCGTTCCAACCTTGGTATCAGAACGCATTTACAGAGCCTGGCGCCGAAGCCGCGTCTGAAGCACTCGAACGGAATAACGGCGTCAGCGCGCAGTTTATTTACGAGGCGCGGTCAACCGAAACGCGTCAGCGCCGTCAAAGTATACAAGGGATGCGGAGACGACGTGCCCAACCTGCCGGTCCAAACTGACTACGATCACGTATACCGCGGCTATCACGCGCGGATTATGCGCCTGAGCCGTCTGTTACTGAGTGATCCGCGCGAAGCAGAGGACGTCACGCAAGAGGTTTTCCTGAAAGCTTTTCAGCGTTGGAAGAACGGTGACGAACCGGAGGTATGGATCGCGTGGCTGCTGCGCGTGACCGTCAACGCATGTCAGGACCGCCGAAGTTCCGCCTGGTGGCGGCGATGGCGCGGCCATACCGAGGAATGGCGCGAAGAGCTGCACCCGGCGATTGAAGGCGCCGAATCTCAGTTTAGATCGCACGAGCAATATCAGCGCATCTGGCGGCATTTTCGCCACCTGCCACAGCGCCAACGGGAAATCTTCGCACTGCGCCATCTTGAAGGTCGTTCGACGGCCGAAGTGGCCGAAGCGCTCAACCTGAGCGTCGGTAGCGTAAAGCGACATTTGTTTCGCGCGGTCCAGCGCCTACGCAAAGTGATAGGTGAGGAATCATGAAACATTGTCTCGCCGATAAGCGACTTCTGGCCTGCTACACGAAGGAAGGCGTTTATCAGGATCTTGCACATTTGCGCAGCTGCACGACGTGCGCGAAGCGTTTCCGGCAGCTCGGCCGCGAGATGGAGCTGATAGACAAGGTGTTACGCTCGGAACCCCCTGCGCTGGAGCGAGTCCCGGTGTCGCGCCGTGGACTCGCTCTGCCACGCGTGGCAGTCGCGGCGATGCTGGCGTTGACGCTGTTTAGCGGAGGATGGTGGCTGGGACGCGTCAACGCCACGCCGCCATCTTTCGATTCATCGGGAGGATCGTGGGCCGCTGCCCTGCCGCTCGAAGACTCGTCGGCCGCGGGCCGCTCGATGCCGCCGCTGGCAACGGTAACCAACGACCCCGCGCCATTATCGCCCGACCTTTTTGTCGCCTATCTCGATACTTTGGGTAGTCACAATGCATGTGCCGGGCAGGATTCACTGGCGCCGGAATGCTTTTAAACCTTTGGCATTTCAATCCGTTGAAGGAGTTGTGGTTGTGAAGCACAAAAATCGTATTGGACTCGTTTTCGCCGTTGTGGTTGGACTTGTAGTCGCGCTGGGATCGGGCGCGACCTTAGCCGACGCCTATGGCTATGGACATCACGGCGGATGGTGGGGGCCGCTGCGAGCGGTTATTCAGCCCAGCCAGCGCCAGCAGATCCATTCGATGCTTTCGGGTGAGAAGCAAAAGATGGAAGCGCTGCATCAGAATGTCCGGAACGCCAAAGCGGCGCTGATAATCAAGTTGCTCTCTATGGACCAGAACGTGGATGTCAGCGGCGAGCTCAACAATCTGGAGCAGGCCGAGGACGCTCTGCTGCAAGAGCGGGTGAATGTCGCCCAGCAGGTACGCACGGTCCTGAGTTCACAGCAACGCGCGCAGGCATCGCAGATGTGGACCAAGCTTCAGGGGTTGCATCAGCAAGAGCGCGAGATTTTTCAACAGGCGTGGCAGCAGAATCAGCCGTCAGCCCAGACGACGAACTGAATTCGCGGATTGCATGGGCGTGGAGACGCGATGAAGTCGGCTGAAACGGCTGGGATTGCCTTTGCCGAGCGGTCTTTGGACCGCACGGCCGGATGAATCAGCAAAAGGGCTTCTGATCAAGCTAATTGTCCCGGCACGAACGACGAACGTTCATGCCGGGACGCATTATTCATCGATGCGCAAATCCCATCCAGAAAACACGGTCAAATAAACGACTTTGTGACCGGGGAGCACCACGATTTCGGTGCGGCGGCGGCTTGGAATCGTTTCCAGGAAGCCGCCGTATTCTCATTTGAGTGGTCGCAGTGCCGTTGTAATTCAACACGGCGCTGAAAGTGAGAAATAAGGTGGATTTGGACGCTCCCGCAAAACCAACTTCGACGGCATACCTCCAGGAGACGGGAAGGATGAGATCGACCGGGGATTCGCGCCGCCGCTGGTGGTTGGGGGCGGTCGTTATCGCGACGTTGCTGGGAGTCGTTGGTTGGCGGGTGGCGGCGGAGGTCGGTGGCTCCGCGAAATCAGCGGCGCCCATGCGCATGACGCATCTTGCCATCCCGGTTACCGGTGCGCGTGCCTGGCGTGGTGATCTGAACCGCTATCTCGGCGCGATCGGGTCCGTGGTTGCGTTCAACACGGTTACGGTCAGGACGCAGGTCAACGGACAGCTCGTGAAGATCGCCTTCCAAGAAGGCCAAATGGTTCACAAGGGCGACCTCCTGGCGATCGTCGATCCGCGTCCGTACCAGGTGCAGTTGATGCAAGCGCAGGGGCAATTGGCGCGCGACCACGCGACGCTTCTCAATGCGCAAATCACGCT
>JBOHWM010000028.1:0-1796 GCA_050736555.1 Binataceae bacterium (SeqCode) | reverse complement strand
AATCCAGCCAGCAGCCCCAGCGAGGTGATGGTGACGGGTACGAGGTAAACGCCGCGCCGCAATGGCGCCACGATTTGTTTACGGCGCTCCCTTAAGCGGCCGGAAATCACCCGCATCCGGGCATTTTCCCGCTGAGAGCGAAATTTAGTCCGATTCATCGAAGTTCCCCGATGATGCTTTGTCCCGCGCGTACCCGGTCGCCGGGCTTGACCGTGACGCGGTATTCAAGCGGTATAAAATGATCGACCCGGCTACCAAACATTATAAGCCCGATGCGCTGTCCGCGCTCGACCCGGTCGTGCGGGCGAATCCGGCACACGATACGGCGGGCGAGGTATCCGGCAATCTGCATCATCGCGTAGCGGCGGCCATCGGCGCCATTAATCAGGATAAGATTGCGCTCGTTGCGCTCGCCGGCGTCGTCACGGAAGGCGGCGCGGAACTCACCGGGCGTATGCACGGTCGCCACGATTTCACCCGCGGCGGGTGCGCGATTAACGTGGACGTCGAGCGGCGACATGAACACCGACACGCGGTGAAAGCGCGAGCCGTCTTCTTGCCCCGGTAGGGCAGCTTCGGCAATTTCGGTGACACGGCCATCGGCGCCGGAGAGGACCGCGTCGAAGGAGACGGGAGCGCTGCGTTCGGGATCACGAAAAAAGGCGCCGGCGGCGACGGCGATGATCAGCACGATAATCCCCGGCGCTATCAATCCGAAAGCAATCAGGATCAGACCAATCACGCCGATTCCAAGCGTGATCGGCAGGCCTTCAGCCGCAAGCCCGAGCGTTTGCGCCAGCCGTTTCAGATTGTGGCTATGCGCGAGAGTCGTGAGATCGATTTACCGCCCTCACTTCAGTTGCGGGCCTTATCCACCAGCCGCTCGCTCGCCAGCCACGGCATGAAGGCGCGCAGCTTGCGCCCGACGTCCTCGACCGGATGCTCCTCGCCTGCTTGGCGTAGTTGCTTGAAATGTGGCAGGCCGGCGCGATATTCGCCGATCCATTCGTTGGCGAACTTGCCGGATTGGATGTCGGCGAGGATTTGCTTCATCGCCTCGCGCGTGGGCTTGCCGACCACGCGATTGCCGCGCGTCATGTCGCCATACTCGGCGGTGTTGCTGATCGAGTAGCGCATGTTCGAGATGCCGCCCTCGTAAATTAAATCGACGATCAGCTTGACCTCGTGGACGCACTCGAAATACGCCATCTCGGGCGCGTAACCGGCCTCGACCAAGGTTTCGAAACCGGCGCGAATCAGCTCGGTCAAACCGCCGCACAGTACCGACTGTTCGCCAAAGAGGTCGGTTTCGGTCTCTTCGCGGAAGCTGGTCTCGATGATCGCGGCGCGCCCGCCGCCAATCGCGGCACCATAGGCAAGTCCCACCCGATGAGTATCCTTGGATGGATCCTGCTCAACGGCGAGCAGGCATGGCACGCCGCGGCCCTTAACAAATTCGGATCGCACCAGGTGACCGGGGCCTTTGGGCGCGATCATGAAGACGTTGATGTCTTTGGCCGGCTGGATAAACTTGAAATGGATATTGAAGCCGTGACCGAAGGCGAGGTAATTACCGGCACTAAGATTCGGCGCGATCTCATGTTTATAGATGTCGCTGGCCATCTCGTCCGGCACCAACACCATCACGATATCGGCCTCTTTGGCGGCCGCGCCGGTCTCGAGCACTTTGAGGCCCCATTTGGCGGCTTTGTCCCACGACGGGCTGTCCTTGCGCAGACCCACCCGCACGTCCATGCCGCTGTCGCGCAGATTGAGCGCATGCGCATGACCCTGGC
>JBOHWM010000027.1:0-2985 GCA_050736555.1 Binataceae bacterium (SeqCode) | reverse complement strand
GGTTCAAGGTGCCGAGCGGCGCCAGCGCCTTGATGCCGCTCTGGACGGAAAGCAACTCCAGCGCGCCGCCGGTCGCCGGACCGTCAATCACGATAAACCGGTCCTGCAGCGCCGCGGTCGCCGCCATCAGGCGCAAGCGTTCCAACATCAGAAACGCTTCCAACCCCGGCAACGCGGCGGTTACGTAGCCGAAGGTGCGGCTCCTGAGCATCCGCCGGGAAATCACCTTGAGCGGCACAATACGCTGAATGAAACCTTCCAGTTCGGCACGTGCGCTGAGGCTCGTGACTTCGAGCCGATTGAAGCCCGGCCGAGCGCCATTCAACAGAACGGGCGCAGTGCGCAGACGTGCTTCGAGTTCGGCGAGCGTGGTTGGACGGATGCCCGAAAGGGCGCTCGCCAAGGCGGCGGCGACCGTACTTTTGCCCGTGCCGCCCTTGCCGGTCACGAAGGTCAATCGCGGCGGCGCCATTGGCTAGAATCTAGGCCGACGGGGCGGCATAGTCCACCCTAGGCATCGTGAGGGACGATCCCGATTGGCACAGGGGATACGGCAACGGCAGGTAAGATTGGCGAGTGAAGCCGGACATCAATGCGTGTGCGTCGAACACAGTGGAAATGAAACGAAACGACGCACAAACTTCCGCGATGGCAACCATAGTGCTCGCAATCGCGCCGGCGCAGATCGCATTGTTCAAAGCGATCATCGAATCATATGACAATCTGGCGACATTGCGGACCGAAAACCCGATACTCCATCATCTGAAGCTTTATTTCGCGCCAGAATCGTTCGAGGATGTCAACGCGCTAATTGATGCGTTGGACGCGAGCTTTTCCATTCGGCGTTTGATCTGAGTTTTTATGACTCCGTTTGCATCGTCACGATCGATTAGCTGAATTAAAATCCAATTTCGCTTGAAAACGAACCATTGCTTGCGCGATTCATAGGGACCGGAGGCGCGCGAGGATGAGATCTGTGCGGTCATTTCGGATAGGTATTTCGTTTGCGGGGTCGATGCTTGTCGCGTTGGGATTAGCCCTGCTGGGAGCCGGGGTCGCAGCCGCCGGGAATGCCTCGGGGCATGTGGGCGTTAACTCGGCCGTCGCGAAGACTAAACCCGCTACAGCGACGATTGCCCCCGGCACGGCGATCACGATGGAGAACTGGCGGCAATTCAAGCAGTTCATGCCGGATGGCATGGCCGCGCTCTTCGAGGGCAGCTATTTCTGGAAAATGCCGGCGGACGTGCGGATGGTGGTGGGGCCGACCGTGATTAACCCTTTGCCGAAAAGTTACCTTTCGGCCACCGAGAAATTCTCAAGCCAAACCAGGATCGTTGCACTACCCGATGGCGGCCGCACCGTTCGCGGTTATGGTGGTGGCGTGCCGTTCCCCGCGCCGGCGGCGCCGGATCGGGGCTGGAAAATTCTCGCCGATTTTTGGTATCGCTATTTGCCCCATTTGGTCGTCAACACTCCTGACAATCTTGGCTTCTCCTGTACGCAGGATCCTTACGGTAGTGTCAACTGTCTCAAATCATTGTGGGTTTATCGGCAGCTTTCGTATAACACCGACCCCGGCGTGCCCGGAACGATTCCTGGCGGTGAGGGTAAGTTCTACACCATCTGGGCGATGGTCGAGGAGCCTGAACAGGCGAAATATACGACGACCTTAACCATTGGCTACACGGACCTGACCACACCGCAGGATATCTTCGTGTTCAAGCCGGCACTCAGACGCACCCAACGTTTGTCATCAGCCGCACGATGCGCCGCATCGGGTTCCGACACCACGCCGGATGACGGTCGTTTCGGTTTCAACGGCAATATTCCGGAATTTAACGCCACGCCGCTAGGTGAGCGAAAGATCCTCGCGCAGATGGACGTGGGTACGGCCGGTGGGCGGTTCCCCGAGGATTACGATATGGCGCTGGGATGGCCGAAGCCGTCATGGGGCAAATGGGAGTTGCGCGATGTCGATGTCATCGACGTGCGAAAAATTCCGGCAAGGGCGCGTGGCTACTGTTATGGCAAACGCATCATGTATATCGACACGCAATTTTACGGGGCGTTGTGGGAAGACCTTTATGATTCGGAGATGAAGCTGTGGAAGGTTGCGCTGCTGCAACCCATCGTACTTAAGGTTCCGGGCATCGGGATGCAGAATTCATCTGGCGCCCAGTACTCTCATTACTGGGATTTGGAAAACCATCACGCGACCTATTCCGGCCCGGCGGACGGTCATGGCTATGACGTTCTGATAAATCAGGATGCGCCCAAGCAATACGAGGATATCGAGCGTTACACGACCCCCGGCGGCCTCACCGAGGTCATGCGCTAGGATCGAGGGAACGTTGGAAAACGGACGCTTGGAGTTGTGAATCCTTTGGAGTGCCATCTGGTTCGAGCATCAATCGAGCGCACTCATTTCCGCCATTCCGAGAGTGTGTTTTTTGCCATTCCGAACGGAGTCTGCCATTAGCGTAGCCGAAGGCGAAGCGGGCACATCAGTGGAGCGAAGCGGGACGAGCGGACGAGTCCGCGAGCCGCGTTAAGAAATCGATGTCACCCCTTGAGTTCGACCATGTAATCGCGGCCCTCCCAACGATCGTTCTCGCGCCATCTAAAAGTGAACCGTAGCGGCGCGTGGTCGCCCGCTTTGGTCGTCACGTCAACGAAATGAAAACCGGTTGGAACCGGACTGGAGGAGGTGTCGCGCGCGTTGCGCCATTCGTCGTTAGTCCAATGCAGGAGGAAGGGTTTGAGCGCCTGCACGCGCAATGTCGCTCCGACGGCCATGACGGGCACCTGGCGATTCACCTTCCAAATCTCCAACGGACGCCGCTTGCGTCCATTGCGATAGCGATCCGCCACCTCCGGAATCAAGTCGAACAGCTCGCCGTCGGCGGTCGAACGTAACAACTTGATATATTCCGCATGCGCCCACATCAGGGGCATCGCGCTGCCAGTCGGCCGCCCCAGGTA
>JBOHWM010000026.1:0-2456 GCA_050736555.1 Binataceae bacterium (SeqCode) | reverse complement strand
AGTCCGGGGCAGGCTGGTAACAACCATCCCACCGCGATTCCGACCGGCGTCTTCGCGACCGCCGACGGCCATATCAATATCGCCGCTTCCGGCGGCGAGTTGTTTGGCCGCTTGTGCAAGGCGATGGAGGCGGAGGAATTGGTCCGCGACCCTAGATTCGCCACTGGACGGGCGCGGCTTCAGAATCGCGACGGCTTGAACGTTGAGATTGAAAAAATCACCCGCACCCGGCCGTCCGCCGAATGGATCGCGATACTCAATCAGGCGGGTGTTCCATGCGGCCCGATTAACCGTATCAACGAGGTTTTCGACGATCCGCAGGTGCGCCACATCGGTATCGCCCGCGCGGTCGATCATCCGCAACGGGGCCGCCAGGAACTCGTTGGACAAGCGGTGGAATTGAGCCGCACGCCATGGCGGATGCGCAACGCGGCGCCGGAAAAGGGCGAGCATACGGAAGCCGTGCTGGGCGAGTTGGGCTACGATTCAGCGGAAATCACCGGTCTGCGCGCGCGCGGCATCATTTGAGATCGCGGGCGACACCATTCTAGTTAGCGACGGCGGGGCTTGGGCTTGGCCTTGGTTTTCCTAGCGGTCTTCTTCATGCCCTTGGCCGTAACCGGCGCCGCTTTCTTCCTTGCGGGCCGGGGTGGCGCTTCCACCGCGCGCGGCTTGGGTTTGGGCACGCTCGAACGCCGCATCGCCGGCCGCACCGGAGCCTCGCGCGGCTCTTCGATGTCATTGATCTCCAGGCCGGAGGTTGTAAACGAACGCTTTTTGATCAGCACGCGGCGCTCGCCCTCGAACACCGTCTCCCCACGTTGATTCACGCCCCAATGCTTGAAGCGAACCTCGCCCGCTTCGAGGCCTGGAGCGGCCTCGCTATGGTCTTTCTTATCGAGCACCTGGGTGAACGCGTACAATGTATCGCCGTGTAGGACCGGAATGCGGAAACGAACCTTGTCCAGGCCGAGTTCCCGCAGCGCGTTCTCTCCCGTGTCCTGCGACGCCAGCCCGATTACCAGTGAAGCGGTGACGCCGCCAAACACGATGCGATGTTGTTGCGGCAGCGTCGCGGCCAGGTTTTCGTTGAAATGCGCCTGCGCGGTGTTGAGCACGAGGTTGGTGATAAGCACGTTTTCGAGTGCTTCCATGGTCTTGCCGCGCGCGTGCTCGTAAACGTCGCCGACGTTGAAGTCCTCGAAATAATTGTTGCGGCCGGTCAGCGCCGAGGCCTCCAGGTTCATCAGTTACCTCCCAGCAGACGGTCCGAAATGATGCGCAACTGCACCTGCGAAGTGCCCTCGAAGATCTTGGTCAGGCGTGCGTCGCGCCAGTAGCGCTCGATCGGCAAATCCTTGGTATAGCCATAGCCGCCGTGGATTTGCAGCGCGTCGCTGGTGACCCGCTCGGCCATCTCGGAGGCGAACCATTTGACCATCGAAGCTTCCTTGTCGCAGCGGCGTTTGCCGTCAATTTCGGTCGCGACGAAATACATCAACTGGCGCGCCGCTTCGATATTCGCCGCCATCTCGGCGAGCGTGAAGCGAATCGCCTGGAATTCGGCGATCGGATGTTTGAACTGCACCCGCCGTTGTGAGTAGACCAACGCGTCTTCGAAAGCGCCGCGGGCCAGTCCGATAGCGCGGGCGGCGGTATGCACTCGCGCAGTCTCGAGTCCCGACATCATGGCGTAAAACCCGCGCCCTTCCTGGCCCATCAGCGCGCCGGCCGGCACCTGGCAGTTGTCAAAATGCAATTCCCAGGTCTTCCAGCCAAAGTAGCCGATTTTGCGAATCGGTGCGCCGCTCACGCCCGGCGGCAGCTTGCCGCGCTCCTTCTCGATCATGAACTGGCTGATGCCGACATGACGGCGTTGTTCGTCCGGGGTCGAGCTGCGCGCGAAGAGTTGAATAAAGTCGGCGCCGTCGGCGAAAGTGCACCAGGTTTTGGTGCCGTTAATCACCCACTGGTCACCCTCGCGCACGGCACGGCACGAGACGTTGGCCAAGTCCGAACCGGCGTCCGGCTCCGATAACGAGAAGGCGCCCAGGAACTCGCCACGCGCCATCCGTGGGAAATATCTTTTGCGCTGCTCCTCGTTGATGCCGCCCCATAGGCCGTTGCCGCGCGCGATAATGCTGGCCACGCTCATCCACGCCCGCGCCAGTTCCTCAGTCACCAGGGCGTATTCGAATACGCCCAGGCCGAGGCCGCCGTATTCCTCCGGAATCAGGATGCCGAAATAGCCGAGGGCGGCCATTTTCTTGCGCAACTCCATCGGAATCTCGCCTTCGACCGGATCGAGCTTGTTGGCGATCGGCAGCACTTCATTGGCGGCAAAATCGCGCGCCGTCTGCTGGATCATCTTGCGTTCTTCGGTGATGTAACTCATTCGCCGCCTCGTTTCGGAATCAGGTTGGAGCGCCGGAAATCGACCACCAACGACGTAGGGC
>JBOHWM010000025.1:0-4029 GCA_050736555.1 Binataceae bacterium (SeqCode) | reverse complement strand
TTCAACCCCAACATAAAGGACGGACGCTGTACCAAAGAGCTCGCATTGAACAAGAGCAACTGGGCCAATGCTCTCGACACGCCGCCGTTTGAAGCCTACGCCGTCACCTGCGGTATCACGTTCACTTTTGGCGGACTTAGGATTGATGAGCGCGGCGCGGTAATCAACACCGACGGCATGGCGATTTCCGGCCTTTACGCGGCGGGGGAATTGGTCGGAGGACTTTTCTATTTCAATTATCCCGGGGGAACCGGCCTGATGTCGGGTTCGGTTTTCGGCCGCATCGCCGGCACTTCCGCCGCCAGCGCCCGCAACAGTTAATTGCCACAGGTGAGATTTCCCGCTCGATTTTCATTTGACGGTCGCGGATTCAGTCGCCCTTGCGTTCGAGCAGACGCGTGACCATCGCCTTGTATTGCCTCGAGATCGGCGAGCGATAAAAAACGCTGCGGGTGAAATACGGATCGCCCGCGTAGAACCATTCGTATTGTAGCTGACGGCCGCCGAAGGACTCGCCGATCATGTCCCAGGCAAGCTTGAACAACTGTACGCGATCACGCGCGCCGACATTCTTGCCCCGCAGATATTTTTCCAGGTAAGCGGCGATTTCCGGATTGGCGAAATCTTTTTCCGTCGGCGTCATGATGAGACCGCTGCCGCTGAGCTGCCGTATCACTTCAACCGCGCGCATCTGCGCCTGCGGTATCAGCACCCATAAGGTCGCCGCGAGCGTACGATGGGGAAGCGAGCGCGTCGCCCCTGCCACGATTTCCTCAGCGGCGGCGCGCACCAGTCCAGCGGCCAATTCGGCGTTAGCCACCAGTTCCCCCAGTTGCGCCTGCACGTGAGGCAATTCGTTGCGCCCGATAGTCTCCGCCAATTGGCAGGCAAGGCCAGCGAGAAAACGCAGCTTCACCATGCCGCGAATCGAGCCCTGCAACTGCGCATAGCCAGGAGTACGCGCGAGAATGCCGTTGAAGATTTCGATATCGCCCTTGATGAACGTGCGCTCCCATGGCACCAGCACGTCCTCGAAAACCGCAAGCGCGTCTTCCTCGTCGAAACGCGAGCTCAATGGGCGATCGAAATGGCCGCGCCCGGTGTCATAGGGCTCGCGGCAGATGAACTTCAGTCCGGCGGTGTCAACCGGGATTGCAAAGCAAATCGCGTAAGGCTCTTCGCCCTCACGGCGGGGATAGAACGGCCCCACCCAAAGTTCGTTGGCAAACGGGGCCAACGTCGAGAGCATTTTGGCGCCACGCACGATCATGCCGCGATCGGTCTCTCTCACGATGCGCAACACGGCGAACGGATCATCCTGCTGGGCGGCATTGCGCGAACGATCGATTTGCGGATCGACCAGGGTATGTGTCAGACACCAGTCGCGATCGCGGCATTCTTCGTAATAGCGCACCAGGTTGTCGCCCCAGCGCGTCTCCCGCTTGCCAGCAAACGCATGCGCCACCGCGGCGTCAGTGATGAGCGCGTTGCAAAAATCCGGCAGCCGTCCCATCAGGCCGCAGGTATGTTCGGCGCGAAATTCCTCGGCCGCGATCCGGCGTCCGGCCTCTTCCATATTCCGCGCAATCAGAAAAGACGTGCTGACCGGCTCGCCAGTTGCCGGCGAGGAGTAGGTAAGTATCTCGCGATGCGATTGCTGCAGGTCATACAGCGCCGCCAGTGTCGCCACCACGCCACGAAACGGTGGATAAGCCGTGACGTCCTTCACTCGTTCGCCATTGGCGAAAACGGTGCGCCCATCGCGCAGGCTTTCGACAAATTCGGCACCGGTGCGAATTCCCATGAACGCATTTATCGGCAAAGGCCGCAATTAGTCCAGCGCGCCCAAGCCAATTCCTTCAAACGATCCGAATCACTTCGCGTTCGCCGAAATGCTTCCGCCGTTGGTTTCGATGCGATTTAAATTCACTTCAGCCGGGACGGCACGAGCGCTGGCCGGCAGCGGATGCGGCAACCATTTGTCTTCCCATTCGCTCCACATGCCGCGGAGATCCGGCATCACCTCGCGCGCAAAAAGCTCGGTGCTCTTGCGCACCAGCTCGGGAGGCATCGAACCCATGTGAATGCCGGTGATGAGATGACCGCAATTAAGACTCTTCATGGCCTCGCGCAACCGTTCGCGCACGGTTTTGGGCGAACCGGCGATGATGATGCCGCCGTCGATCAGGTCCTTCCAGCTATAGTGCGGCTTGAGCGCGACCGGCAGTCCCGATTTCAACGCCGCCCTGATCGAGTTCAGGCTGCGATAACCAGGAGCGTCGGTGAAACTCTGATAGATGTGCAAACAGCGGTTATAAAAATAGTCAGCATGCTTCGCGAAGTCGCGCTCCGCCTGCGCGTCGGTCTCCGCGACCACCACGCCTTGGGCAAACGCCATGCTGTAGGGATTGAGCGGCTTGCCCTTGCGCGCCATCGTCTCCCAGTAGCCGTCGGCAACCTTTTTGGCGGCGATATAGCCGAAAAATGACAGGAAACTGTACTGATAGTCGTGGTCGGCGCAAAAATCCCACGTTTCGACCGAACCGCCGCCCGGTATCCAGATCGGCGGATGCGGCTGCTGGAGCGGCTTGGGCCAAAGATTGACATAGCGAAGTTTGGTGAATTTACCATTGAAGCTGAAGACGTTTTTTTCCGTCCACGCGCGGATTATCAGCTCGTGCGCTTCGCGATATTTCTCCCGTAAGGTGGCTGGCACTTCCCCATAGCAGAAGTTCGTATCCATCGCCGTGCCGACCGGAAAGCCCGCCACCAAACGCCCGCCGCTCATCACGTCGAGCATCGCGAACTCTTCGGCCACACGTATCGGGGGATTGTAAAGGGCAATTGAATTACCAAGCACGACCAGATTGGCGTGACGGGTCCGCCGTGCCAACGCCGCCGCCATCAAATTCGGCGACGGCATCATGCCGTAGGCGTTCTGATGATGCTCGTTGACGCCGATACCGTCGAAACCTAACCGGTCGGCGAACTCCAGTTGATCCAGATAATCATTGTAGAGTTGGTGACCGCGTTTGGGATCGTAAAGGTCACGCGGAATATCCACCCACACGCTATGGTATTTACTGGTGAAGTCATCCGGCAGATACGGATACGACATCAAATGGAACGCCGTGAATTTCATCGCAGCATCTCCTTCGCGTGAGGACGCGGCCGAGTTTCGGCTGCCCTATTTCATCATTTCGGGCAAAACATCCGCCAGACCTGGCTCGCTAGGGGCAAAATCCAGCTTGTCCATCCCGCCGTAATGATTTTCGCGCATCCTGGCGACGTACTCCGGCGGATTGTCGCAGTAAACCTCGAGCTGGTTACCGTCCGGATCGCGGAAATAGATGCTCTTGGTGATGCCGTGATCGACGGTCGAGAGAATCGGCACCTGCTTCTCCTTTAACTCGCGGTAAGCGGCGCGCAAATGGTCCTCATCGCGCAAGCGAAAGGCGATATGGACGAGACCAACCTGGCGGCTTTGGGGTGCGGGCGCGTCCGCGCCCACTTCAACCACCGCGATCTCATGATGATCACGGCCGTCACTGGCAAAAAACGCCATCTTGATTTTCGGCAGCTCGGCCATCAACCGCAGCCCCAACACTTCGCTATAGAAGCGGCGGGACCGTTCGAGGTCCCGAACCTTAATCACGACATGGCCAATCCGTTGCGGGCATATCATCCGAGTAGCCCTCCTTCAGTATCGATCATGCATTTATCACGACCGTAGATGAGCCTTTCACAGGCGCTGGCGAGTCTCAATCGCCAGCGTCAGAATTTGCGCGAGCCCAGAAAGACCGCGTTGACGCCATGCTTGGATTGCGTTGCCGCCCTTTTCGGTTTCTTCAGCAATTGAGCCGCCAAGTCGCGCGCCGCCGGCATCAGCTCCGCACGGCTTACCACCCGGTTTACCATACCCAAGTCATATAGCTCGCGCGCCGAAAAGTGACGGCACATAATGATTGCTTCGCGTGCCCGCCATGGCCCTAAGGTCGCAGTAAGCACGTCGGCGGGACTGCCGATGTA
>JBOHWM010000024.1:0-2331 GCA_050736555.1 Binataceae bacterium (SeqCode) | reverse complement strand
CATCCAGCCCACTGGAGCCGCCCGGCGTTTTCGTCTCGACCAAGCCGCCCCAGCCAGGAACAGTGGAAGCCGCCGAGGAGGCGGGAGTCACCCCATCCATCGCCGCGCTGCTGGCGGGTCCAGCACTGCCGCCCGTGCCACTCG
Organism: Binataceae bacterium (SeqCode); assembly: GCA_050736555.1. GTDB lineage: Bacteria > Desulfobacterota > Binatia > Binatales > Binataceae > JBOHWJ01. The sequence goes on along the minus strand of JBOHWM010000024.1, from coordinate 2,187 downwards.
TGGTAATCGCCGCGACCAATCATGGCGACACGCCCAAACGCGAAGCGAGGTGGCTGGATATACAGCGGCGTACAGTGGCACTCTCGCCAAAAGGCCAGCTCGTCGTGGTCAACAGTGGGCATTTCGTTCAGATTGAACGCCCGCGCGATGTAATCAACGCGGTTTTCACCGTGGCGGCGGAAAGCGGGATTAATATTGCGGCGTGCCGGCACCGTACAGCCGGCGTCACGTCTTCCGGACACCTCGCCGGCGATGCGCAACGCGTTCCGTAGGCGCGACCATCTCGACCTCCCCGGCGACGCATTCGCGGCCCCTGCGATCGGTAAAAGCCACCGTTCATTTCCGCCGGTTTTGTTCGCAGGCGATGCCAGCTTAACCGGAGATTCCGGCTCGGTAATTACTTAGGTAGTACGCGTCAGATAATCCCACGACACGATTATGACTCGCGCCTCCAGCACATTTTCGATAATACACAGCGCCGACTCGTTAAATCCGCCATGCTTTTACCAGCCGCATATACGCGTGAAAACTGTGTGGCATGATTTGATAGGCCCGACCCGGCCACTCACACCTACCGCGCGATTGGAATATCGGCAACAATTCGTAGTTCGGCTCGACAAACCCGCACATGAATTGAAGCACTCGATTGGCGCCCCTGCCGCTGATTCACGCGGTTCACCATCTTAAGAGCGCTGCGCTATAGTCGGGAACACGATGATGTGGCTTGGCGACAACGCCCGCGCACGGAACCAGTAACAAGGAGATGCCGTTGTGGGGAAACGCGCCCTTGATGACCTCAAAGTATTGGAATTCGCCCAAATGGTGTCGGGTCCGGCCTGCGGCAAGATGTTTGCCGACATGGGCGCCGACGTGCTCAAGCTGGAGCCGCCGCGGGAGGGCGATCCAGCACGTCATCAGCCGCCCTTTCCCGGTGACGTGCCGCATCCGGAAAAGAGCGGCTTCTTTATTTATCTCAACACCAGCAAAAAAAGCCTGACGCTTGACCCTGCCACTCCCAGCGGCGCGGCTGTATTCAAGCGCCTGGCGGCCGAGGCTGACGTCGTAATAGAAAACCATCCGCCCGGCTACATGGAACGAATCGGACTTGGTTATGAAACGCTCAAAGCGCTCAACCGCCGCCTGATCCTGGTTTCGATCAGCCCGTTCGGTCAAAGCGGTCCCTATCGCGAATGGAAAGGCACCGATTTGGTCGAATTCGCCATGAGCCTGGCCGGTTACAACACGCCGACCCTCGTGGACGATCCCGAAAAGGAAAATCCGTTGCGCCCGCCCGGCCATGCCGCTGAGATGCTCGGCGGCAGTACGGCGGCGGCCGCCGCGATGCTGGCCATATTTCATCGCGAGGCGACCGGCGAGGGTCAATGGATCGATGTGCCGTGCTGGCAGTCGGTGGTGAACACGGCGAAGATCGAGATGGCGGTTTATAGCTACGTCGGGATGCCGTTCAGCCGTTTGCGCGTCAATACCGGAGTGGGATTGGAGCCGATGCCATGCCGCGACGGTTATGTATACACCTTGTGGGCGGCTGACGCGCACTTTATCGCACTGAAAGAATTGCTTGGCCATCCCGAAGAACTGGAGAGCGAAATCTTCGATTCACTTACCGGACGTCACGAAAACGACGACGTGCTGCGCACGGTGATCAAGCGCGAACTGCTGCGGCACGATATGGAATTCCTCGTGCGCGAGGGACAGAAACTAGGCCTCACGATTGGCCCGGTGCATACGGCAGGCCAGGCGGCACGCCATCCGCATCTGACGGCACGCCACGCCTTCGTCGAGATCGATCATCCGGTTGCCGGACGGTTCAAATATCCGCGCGCCTCTGTGTCATTGACGGCGACGCCACCACAGCCCGGCCGCGCTCCGCTACTGGGTGAGCATAATGATGAAATCCTGGCGCGCCTCGGCTATTCGCCCGAAGAGCGGCAGGCGCTCCACGCCGCCCGCGTGATTTAAGAATCACCATGGAGAGTTGAGCATCAGGCGGAGCGTGGCGGAGCCAGGCGAGTCCGCGAGCTGGGTTGAAATTTTAAGTATGCGGCCAGCAATGGAGAGACTTTGAGATGGCATCACTTCCGTTAGAAGGCGTCAGGGTTGCCGACTTCAGTTGGATTATCAACGGGCCCCAAATCGCCCAATGGCTGGCGACGATGGGGGCCGAGG
>JBOHWM010000023.1:0-2433 GCA_050736555.1 Binataceae bacterium (SeqCode) | reverse complement strand
ATACTGAGTAATGCATTCCACGACTTCTCGTCGCGGGTGCTGACGAACAGCCATTGACCGTCGCGGCATTTATAGCATCGGTTGAGTGCGGCGGCACCGCGATACTCAGGACTGCCATTTTCCATATTGGGGCGACCGTTGTAAAAAATGAACTCGCCCGCCTGAAGCGCCATCGACGCCTGCAGCAGCGAGGTTTCGCAGAATTGCCCTCGCCCGCTTTTTTGACGCGCATGCAAGGCCAGGATACAGCCGAAGGCGGAAAACATCGCGGCGCCGTAGTCGCAAATCGCGCAGGTCAGATAGACCGGATGGCTATGCGGACCACCCTGCGCCGCCATCACGCCCGAGCGCGCCTGCAGCAAGGGGTCGAAGCCGGGCTGATTATATTCCGGGCCGCGATTGCCGAAGCCGTTGACCGACATATAGATGATGCGCGGATTGCGCGCGGCGAGCGTGGGATAATCCAGTCCGAACCGCCGCATCCGCCCGGGCCGCAGATTTTCCACCACGATGTCGGCCTTGGCCGCGAGCTCATGGATAATCGCGCGGCCCGCGTCGCTGCCGAGGTCGAGCGAAAGCCCGCGCTTGCCCTGGTTCCAGCCCAGAAAGCCGAAGCCGAAATTGCGGAAGGCGTCGCCTTCGAGGCTCTCGATTTTGATTACCTCCGCGCCCATCTGGGCCAAAATCATGGGGCCGTACGAGCCCGCGATATAGCTGCAAAAATCCAGCACGACGACGCCACTGAGCGGACTGCGTGGCGTGTTCGAAGCTTGCGGAAACGACGGCGCACGGGCGGCGCCGCTATCACGCAGCCATGCGGAGGCGCCCTCGCCATTGCGGCTCACGGCCGGCGCGGGTCCGCCGACATCACCCGGCGTATCGGTGAGATGGACCGGGACGCCCATCTGCACGGTCGCACCGAGCATAGGGTCGGCGACCTCGCGGCGCATCGCGAGCGCGCGCACCTGCGGATGTTCGATGAATTCCTGGCGTGTCAGCACTGGCGCGCACGGGACGTCGGCGGCGCGCAGAATCCCGAGCCATTCTTCGCGTGTGCGCGTGCGCACGATCGCTTCGAGAATATCCTTGAGGCTTTGCCAATGCGCCGGGGCGATACCCCATGGCGCGCCTTCAAAGCGCGGGTCGGCGACCAGCTCGGGGCGTTCGAGCGCGAGTGCGAACTTGTTCCAGAAGGTCGCGTTGCCGCATGCGACGAACAAGTAGCGGCCGTCGCTGGCCTCGAACAGGCGATAGCATGGGATGGGACCGAGCGGATCTTGTCCGCCATGATATAGCGAGGTCATTTTCTCATGGCGCATGATGCCGCCGGTTTGTAAAGAAAAGACTCCGGCGAGTAGCGAAACTTCAACGGCCTGGCCGCAGCCGTCGTCCCCGCGAGCGATCAATGCGGCGGTGGCGGCAGCCGCGCCGAGCACTCCCGCCGAATAGCTGGCGGCGGGAAAGGTGAGCGCAACCGGATCACCGCTGCGGGCCCATTGCGTGGCCGGAATGCCGCCGAGCGCGGCGGCCAGTTCCTCGTCGCCGTCAAGCTCGGCGTCGGGCCCGCGCATCCCAAACGGCGGGACGTACAGTGCGATCGCGCGCGTATTGGCGCGCCGGATAGCGTCATAGTCGAGTCCGCGCGCGCGCAGCCGTGAGGGCGTGAAGCCGGCGACGACGATATCGGCGTGTTCGAGCAGCCGTTCGACCTCGGCGCGCGATGCTTCGAGGTCGAGAAAGGCCGCTTGCTTGCCACGGTTGAGCACGTGGAAATGCGGCGTGCCGCGGCCGGCCGCGCCTCCCGGCGGTTCGACGCGCAAGACGCGCGCGCCCTGCTCGCCGAGCAACATCGCGGCGTACGCCGCACCCATATTCGAACTGAATTCGACTACGCTGATACCGTCGAGGGCCTTGTTCATCGTCGCGCTTCCGAGTCTCCGGGCGTGGAGGAAAAATAGCCAGTTAAACCGATGAAATAATCGTCGGCCTGGCTTGATTGTCGTTGAAGCTATCGCATGAAAGCAAGGCAAAAGACGGGACACCCTCCACTTGGCCGAGCTTCTCAAAGCTTGAAGTGCAGACGGGTATGTTCAGGCGAGGCTCACGCCGACCGTGCGTAGCGCGGAGTCAAGCGTCGCCAGGGGGGCAGCGCCTCCCGCATCGCTAGATCGAGATAAGTTGCGTCGTAAGCGGTGAGCCGATAACGGCGTGCGACCTCAAGGACTTGTGCGAAGGCTCGTCCAGTGGAACTCTCGTTCACTCGGATCGGGAGCTGGCCGAGTTCCTCGACAAACGCGGCACTATGTGCCGGCTTAAGCAGCCCACGCCGCTCAGCGACGACCAGTGCGTTGGCGATTTCAAGCGGCCAAATCGACGATGCCAACGCCTCATCGCCGGCGGCAAAGCGCCCCAGCATCGCCTCGGTGTACGTAG
>JBOHWM010000022.1:0-1582 GCA_050736555.1 Binataceae bacterium (SeqCode) | reverse complement strand
AGGACCGAGCGGGCCAGGAAACGCGCCACGATGGTTCCCACGATGAGCAGAAACGCCGCGCCGACGATGTGCGTGAAATAAGGGAGCAGCGAGACCGGAAGCGAGGTGGCCGAGGCATAGGAAGTGTCGAAAGCGGAGACGCCGATCAGCAGCCCGATCAGCACGCAGCCCCAGAAAGCGGCGCGAGCGGCGAGGGCGGTGGGCGAGGTCATCGGCGTCCAGTCGGCGCTGCCGCGGTAGCGGGCGACGCGGTCGTCAAATTTGGCCATGCGCAGGCCGCGGCGCAGCAGCGCCGATATCGCCATGCCGATCAGCGTGAAAACAGCCAGCGCAATAAAAAACGCAACGATTCCCGGCAGGATGGCGATGAGCAGCGACAGGACGCGGTCGAGCGACTGGTGCAGCGCGTCCGACATGTGTCGCCAGATGGTGGCGTTGTCGGTGTAGAGCGGCGGCGCGGTTGCTTGAAAAACGGCGGCAAGGATGGTTTGCATAGGACTCACTCCTTGATGCGTGCGACTCGTATTTTGATGCGATGCTTCATGGATTGAACCTGTCCGGCCATCGCCAGCGTGCGACGAGGTACGGTTTTTCGCTCGCAAATGCGGCGGCGACCGCTTCGATATGCTGCTCCGGATCGACGCCGGAGGCGGCGGTGTTGATGTGGCTCGCGACCCACGCGAGATAAAGCGGAATCAGCGCGCCGAGCAAATGGCCGCGATTGATGGTGCGCAGGCGGTAGGCGAGCAGAAAGTCGTAGACAATCCGCGCCCACAGCGTTTCGCTCATGCGGAATGCGGCGCCGTCGGTGAGCGAGAGCCGCTTGAGTCCGAGCAGCGCATTTGGCGGCAGGACGAGCGACCATATCTCCAGAAGATTTGTGTAGGCCAGCCGAAACGCCTGCACCATGGGAGCGGCGTCGTCCGGCGTATCGGCCGTGAGTTGCTGCGCCGTGGACTGTTGATTGCGCGGCAGCGGCAACTGGCGCGCGCGCTGCCAGAAGGCCGCCTTGGCCTCGATGTCGGCGAACAACGATCCGGCCACGTTGGGAAGAATGGCGTTCAGATCGGGATCGGTGGGTTGAGGGATGGCCCGCTCGCCGACGCCGATTTCGCGGATGGTGAATCCCGCCGCGGCCGCTTCGTTCACCGGCCACAGAAGCGCGCCCGGCTGGTTGAGCCTGGTGAAGTACTGCGCGCCGGCCGAAAGCCGCTCCGCCATGCGCAGCGAGAGGCCGAGATCGACCGCCAGCGGAAAGCGCGCCGGCGCCGCGAACAGCGCGCGCGAAAGCGGATAGAGAATGGCCGAATTCACAAGTCCGGCGCGCGGGGGCAGGCTGTAACGCGGAACGGCGAGATCGGCGGGCGTGTCGAGCACCGCGTTGGCCAGATTGCGCAGGCCAGAGACGCTCAGCGAGCCGGACTCGGGACCGAGCATGAGCACCGCGCGCGCCTCGTGCTCCTGCGCGAGTTGAAAGGCGCTTACATAGTCCGCGGCGGTGATGGTCCAGGACGATTTGGATTCCGCGGCAGCCACGATGCGCAGCTCGGGATGCGCTTCCTTCGCGGCTTCGTCGGTGGTG
>JBOHWM010000021.1:0-5720 GCA_050736555.1 Binataceae bacterium (SeqCode) | reverse complement strand
CGCGTACGCAACCGCGCTGTCGTACTCGGAATTGGCCAAGCTCTATCCGGGCGCGGGCAGCTCTTATTTATTCGCCGAGCAGGCCTTTTTGAACACCACTACGGCCTACCGCTTCGCCCGTATCGCGAAGTTCGTGATCGGCTGGGCCTCACACCTCTATTACTGGGTATATCCAGCGGTGATGGTGGCGACGATGGGTGTGATGGTGGGTTACATCTTCGGCAATCTCGTTCCCGGAATGATGAATGCCGCGATACCCGGTCCGGTCTTCATGGCTTTGGTGGCTATTATATTTTCCTTCGTAGTTGCCTATATCGCGTTTCGCGGCGTGACCGGCTCGACCATGATCAACGTCGCGATCAACGGTATCCAGATTGCGGCACTGCTGTTTTTCGCGGCGCTGGCGATTGCATATCGCATGTCGCATCCGGCGGGTTCGACCATCCTGACCGCGGGCGCCAGCGGCAATCTGGTCAAATCAACCCTGAGCTATTCGCTAACCAGTGCCAGCCCGGCGCATCCGAGCGCACTGTCGGTCATCATGCCGCATCAGTTTAGCTGGGTGATGCTGCAGGCGACGATTGCGATTCTATTGCTGGTCGGTTTCGAATCGGTGACGGCCCTGGGCGAGGAGGCCAAAAATCCCAAGCGCGACATTCCGCGCGGGGTATTGCTCTCGCTCACGATCCAGGGCTTGTTCTGCTACCTGATTGAGTATTTCGCCGCGAACTACTTCATGAACAGTGCCTATAGCCTGGCGGCGGCGAAAGGCTCGGCCGCGCCGATTGGCGACATGATGGTGATCGTTGGCAACGCGCTTCTGGGCGGGCACGGCCAGGCCTTCATGCTGTTGGAGGCGTTGACGGTTTTCCTTGCCCTGATTGGCACCACCCTCAGTTGCATCAATACGGGAGCGCGCGTGACCTACGCGATGGGCCGCGACGAAGAGGTACCGGAGCATTTCGGCCTGTTGCACGGCGAGCGCCTGACGCCCCATCGCGCGATCTGGACGCTGGCCGTCATCTCCGCGGTGCTGGGTGCGTACGGAGCACTATTCTATTTCGCCGGCGGATCGGCTCCGGATGACAAAACCATCGCCACCTTGCCGCACAATCTGTGGTATGCGCTGGGGGTTTCCTCCAACGCATCGCTATCGCGGCTGCCCAATGGCCTGTTGCTCATCACCTTGCTGTCGAACTTTGGCACGTTTGTGCTGTACGGATTGACGAACATCGTATGTATCGTTGCCTTCCGCGAGCATCAGGAGTTCAGCGGCTTCAAGCATATGGTGGTGCCGGTCTTCGGCGCGTTGGCGAACTTCGCTTGCCTGGCCTTTTACATCATCGGCCCATTCGAAGGCCTTGGCAGTGCCAAAGAACCGTTGATGGCAGTTGCTCTGGCGGTGATTTGGGGCGTGTACGGCGCGATTTACTTCAGGCGCAGTTCGCGCCGGCGCGGCAAGAGCACGCTGGTCACGGCTAAGGTAAAACTTGCATGATCTTTTCCCCCAGAGGGGGATTGGGCCAGGGAACAAAGACAAATGTCGCGTGGAGAGCCGCGCAACGGGTCTCCATGCGCGCTATTCAGGGTAGGTACAAGGCAGCGTGGCGGCGATACTCAATGAATATTGATTTTTGCCACTTGAATCTTCATCCGCGCAAGGAGCACTTTATATATACTAGCGCAGGCCTCGCAGGAGTTGCGGAGGTTGATTACAGGAGGAGGTTAGGAGATGGCCACGACGCGCAAGACGCCGCGCAAAACCAGCGGCAAGCGAACCGCGAAAAATGTGAACGGGACTGCCACCGCCGCGGTGGATTCAACCCCGGCCGTCGATGTGACCGCGATTGCCAGTCGCGCGGATGTCAATCCGCATGCGACCACCAATGGCAATTCTGGCCCGAACGGGTCGTCGGAGCACCAGATAGGCCCGCGCACGCACGAATTCACCGTCCCGAGTCGGCGGTTGGAGCCGAGTTTCGAGCAGATCCAGTTGCGCGCCTATCAGCTATTCGTCGCTCGCGGCGGTGCTCATGGCGAAGACGCCAACGATTGGTTCGCGGCCGAACGCGAGTTGAGGAAGTCTTCCACGCGCGATTGAGCCGGCGCTTCGCCGTACCGGACAAACCGGGTGTTTCGTGGGTGGTGGGATGAACCCGCCTCCTTCGGAAGCGATGGGTGCGCCAGCTTTCGACTTGGCGGCGTTGTCGGACATCGGCAACGAACGTGCGAACAACGAAGATTCGTGCGGCCATTTTGTCGAAAGCGGAACTAGCGTCTTGTTCGTGGTCGCCGACGGCGTCGGTGGCTACGAAGGCGGCGAAATCGCCAGTGCGATGGCGGTCGAGTTGACACTCGGCACGTATCGTGACAGCCCGGCCGTCTGGGGACCCGCCAAACGACTCCAACGCGCGGTCCAGCGCGCCAATATCGAGATTCACAATCGCGCGATGGTGGTGCCCGAACTGCGCCGGATGGCCTCGACGCTGACCGCCGTGGTGATTGACGACGGCGTCTTGTATGGCGCGCACGTCGGCGATTGTCGCTTGTATCTGATCCGCGGCGGCCGCATCCGTCAGCTCACCAAGGATCATACCGTCGTTGCCGAAAGGGTGCGGATGGGCCTGATGAGTGCCGCGCGAGCCCGGTCCCATCCGGAACGATCGGCGCTGAGCCGCAGTCTCGGCCACGAACTGATCGTATCGATTGACCGGTTGTCGATGCCGCTTCTGGCGGATGACCGGCTGCTGCTCTGCAGCGATGGCCTCTATAACGTTCTCGAGGAGCGTGAACTCCAGCGCATGGCGGACGGGCCGGAAGCGGAAGAGGTTTGCCGCCGGCTGATCGCGCGTGCCAATCAGCGCGGTACGCACGATAATCTCACCGCGGCGGTGTGCATTATTGGTCACCTTGAGCGCTCCGCGCAAACTCGTTTGCAGGGCTCCGCTTTGTTCCGCCTGGTTTGCGCTGCCTCCGTCCCGCTGACGCGCGCGGGCTGGTTCGGCCGTGTCAGTGCGATTTTCGCGCGCTCACGATGAAGCAGCCGGAGCCGCCTGACGGCGCCGCTCGGACCCCGGTCCCGCGCGAGGCTACGGCGGCGCCCGCGACGATGGATGCCAACAGGAGGCTGTTAACGTCCGCGCCCGGACGGCAAACTAACCGGATGCGTGAGGTCAACGCTGGCGAAAAACTGGACCAGTATGAGCTGACGGAGCTAATCGCACGCAGCGGCATGGCCTCGATTTTCAAGGCTGTCGATACTCTCAGCGGCGCCACCGTTGCCATCAAGGTGCCCTATCTGCAGTTCGAGAGCGACGTGGTCTTCTACACGCGCTTCGAGCGCGAGGAAGCGGTGGGGCGCCGGCTCGATCATCCGAACATCATCAAAGTGCTGACGCCCGTGCGCAAAAGCCGGATGTATATCGCGATGGAGTATATCGACGGTGTCTCCTTGCGGAGCTTGCTGCGTGACCAGCGGCCGCTGCCCGACGATCGCGCGTTCGACTATGCGCGCCAGATTTGCTCGGCGCTCGTCTACATGCATGGCCAGCGGGTGGTCCATCGCGACCTCAAGCCCGAGAACATTCTCGTCACCGGCAAGGGCCAGATTAAATTGATGGATTTCGGTATCGCGTTGGATGAATCGGCGCGACGGCTGACCTGGTCGGGCTTATCCTCGACCATTGGCACGCCGGATTACATGGCGCCGGAGCAGGTCAGTGGCCGGCGCGGCGACGCTCGCACCGATATCTACTTATTTGGCACGATCCTCTACGAAATGTTGACCGGCGCGCTGCCTTACCAGGGCGAAAACGTGTATGCCGTGATGCGGGCCAAGACCAGCGAGGATCCGCAGCCGCCCAGCCGATTTCGACCCGACCTCGATTCATCGCTGGAAGAAATCATCCTCCATGCGCTCGAGCGCCAGCCGCGCAATCGTTACGCCTCGGCCGCCGAAATGCTGGCGGACTTGCGCGACCCAGCGCGCGTGCGGCTGACCGGCCGCGCCGCGCGTTTGCATCCGCGCAGTCTCAGGAAGCAGCAAATACGGCGCGTGCTGTGGTCGGCGTTCTTTTTCGCGTCGCTGGTCGCGGTTTTCGCCTTCCTGGTCTGGCTTGCCAATCGTTACCCGGAAACGCCCGCGCCCGCCGGGCGCGCTTATCGTGGGCAGGTGAAATGATGGTGGGTGGGCGAGTGCAAACAGGCCGAGTCGGAATAACGGCCGGGCTTCTCGGGGCGGGCGCGATTGTATTGTTGATGGCCGGTTCGGCGCGCGCGCAACTCGGACCGGTTTTAGCCGCTCATCCGCAACCGCTGGCGCAGTCACTGAATCTCGCCTGGGTCTTGATCGGCGGCTTTCTCGTGATGTTCATGCAGGTTGGCTTCGCGATGCTCGAGACCGGCTTCACCCGGGCGAAAAACGCCGTCAACACGATGGCGATGAATATCATGGTCTACCCGATCGGCATCATCGGATTCTGGCTGGTCGGTTACGCCTTCATGATGGGTGGGGTGGAACAATGGCCGTCCCTGCAAACGACGCCGATTGTACATCAAGAACTCGCGATATCCGTCGGCGGTCAGCACTGGGGCATGCTCGGCTTGAGCAAATTCACGCTGCTCGGTGTCACGCATGATCCGGCCAGCCTCGCAATGTTCCTCTTTGCGCTGGTCTTTATGGATACCGCCGCCACGATTCCCACCGGCGCGATGGCCGAGCGCTGGAAGTTTTCCGCCTTCTTCATCTACGGGTTTTTCATCTCGATGTTTCTTTATCCGCTCTATGGCAATTGGGTTTGGGGCGGTGGATGGCTCGCGCAGCTTGGCGTCAATGCCGGATTGGGGCATGGCCATGTGGATTTTGCCGGCTCCTCCGTGGTGCATATGACGGGCGGCGTGACCGCGCTGGCGGGCACAATGGTGTTGGGTCCGCGTATCGGCAAGTTCCGCCGCGACGATGCGATTGGGTTGCTGCCAGGCCATAACCTGCCGATGGCGATAATCGGGACGCTGATCCTGGCCTTCGGATGGTTCGGCTTCAACACCGGATCGACGCTGGCGGCTTCGGACCCGCGTATCGGGATTATCGCGGTGAATACGATGTTGGCTTCAGCGGCGGGCGCGCTCACCTCGATGCTTTATTTGTGGCATCGCTACCGCAAGCCCGACGTCGCGATGGCGTGTAACGGCCTGCTCGGCGGCCTGGTTGCGATTACCGCGCCTTGCGCGTTCGTCAACCCCGCCGCCGCGGTGATCATTGGAATCGTCGCGGGGCTGCTGGTCGTTAGCAGTGTGCTTTTTCTGGAACGGCGGATGCACATCGACGATCCCGTCGGCGCCATTTCGGTGCATGGCGTATGCGGTACGTGGGGCGCGCTGGCACTGGGAATTTTCGCCGACGGCACTTACGGCTATGGCTGGAACGGAGTGCCCGGTAACGTGGGCGGGCTGCTGTCCGGCGATAGCAGTCAGATCGTCGCCCAGGCGATCGGAATCGTAACGAACCTGGTGGTAGTGTTCGGACTCGCTTTGTTGTTCTTCATTATCGTGGAACGAACGATCGGCAATCGAGTCTCGTCCGAGGTCGAGTGGAGCGGGCTGGACGCATTGGAGATGGGCAGCGAGGCTTATCCCTGCGTATAAGTGTGGACGATTACCGTATTCGGCAAAAATGCCAAGTTCCGCCGCAATTAGCCTTATAAATCAAGTACGTGTGACGG
>JBOHWM010000020.1:0-3239 GCA_050736555.1 Binataceae bacterium (SeqCode) | reverse complement strand
CGCACCTCGCGGACTCGTTTGCTCGCGCCGCCTACGACTCCGCTAGTGCATGCGTTAGAGCGAATAGATCGGCGGCGGCTGGGCCGGCTTGGCGGCAGATGGAACAGGCTCGCCATGCCCGCGACTCGGCGCGATCACCGATGCGGTCGGTGGAACGTCGATCCGCTTCAACAAGAGCATCCGGCCACTGCCGTCAAGCGCCGTGGGATTACTCGTGAGTGCGATGCGGAGCCGCCGGCGCCATTGCGGTCCAATCAGCTTGTAATCGTGTTTCCAACAGAGCACGTAATCCGTCGGGTCTTTGGTCAGCGAAATGATCGGGATATCGCGGCGGCTGTAGAACGCGAAATCATAGTCGAGGGCGCCCAAATAGCCGACCGAGTCGGAGCCTACCATCTTCATGGAATCAGCGGCGAAGCTTCGCAGCGTCAGGGTGTCTGCCAGCGCCGGCCCTACCACCAGGTTCACCGCCAGCGCCAGGCACACCATGCCGCCCGTCAAAGCCAGCGTCATCTTTTCCACGCTAGGCCGCGTGCGCAGCAGAAAATAGCCTATAATGGCGGTACCAATCGGAATTGCGATTGAAAGGCTGAATACATCTTTGGCCGTCGCCGCAAGTTCGGGAACCAATCCCGATATCACGATATTGAACAGCGAGAGAATCCACCGGATCGGCGCCGGATAAAAGAACAGCAGCGCGAGGCCGAGCAAGCCGAGCGTTCCCGCGGCGACGAGGAAAATACCACCCGCGCGCGAAAGATGGTTGACCCATCGCGCGATCGCCGCGCGTTCCCGGCTTGCGTCACTGAGCGCGAGAGCAACCAGTGTCGCCAATGCCGGATAAAGTGCGAGCAAGTAGACCCCGCGTTTGCTGTGAGGGAAATTGTAGAAGACCAGCACGGCTAAAAACCACAACAGCATATAGCCCAAGCGCGGATCGAGCTTGCGCGGGCGATGGAAATATTGCGCGGCCGCAAGCAACGCGACGGGCGTCCATGGCAGGAAGCCGGCCATTAGCGCCAGCTCCATGTAGTAGAACGGATGGGCGTGTCCTTCGCGGAAGTGCTGATGCCCGAACAGGCGATAAAGGTTTTCCGAGAGGATTTGCTTGTGTACGAAGGCCATTCCGCCGACGAGCGACGCCGCCAGATACCATCCGCCGGCCAAGCCGCCGACGATGATAACGCCGCGCCATAGATGCAGCCGCGAAATCACCGTCCATCGCCGCCACAGCGCTATCCAGAGCAGCGCCACCAAAACCGGCAACGCCAGGCCTATCGGACCCTTACTCAGGACCGCGCACGCGATCGCCACATACATCAGAATGGTCCGCGTGCTGAGTTCCTCGGCTATCATGAGGAATTCGAAGAAGGCGACCTCCATGAAAAACGTCAGCGTCATATCGACGCGCGCGCCGGTGCCCGCCTGCATGAACTGGAAGGTGGTGCCGAGTATCAGCGCGGAAAACAGGGCGGCGCGGGCCTCGAATAGGCGCCGCACGTAGAAGTAACAGAGCAACATCGCGCCGATCGCGAGCACTCCCGAGGGCAAGCGCACCGTCCAGGCATTGACCGTGCCGGCGAGGACAGAGACGATGGCCGCCAGCCAATGCATCATGAGGGGCTTGGAGGGAATTTCCACTCCCGCGCGCATCGGCAGGATCACGCCGCCGCCATGCAGGATGTCGTACACAGTGACCGCTTCGCGCGGCTCGCCCTTGGTGTAGAGTGGATAGCCGCCGAGATTCACGATGAAAATCAGGATGCCGGTGACAGCGATTATCGCGCTGGCAAAGAGCGGAGAGGCCAGCGTGACGAGCCAGTCCGACGAACTGTGATCGATGACGTCGCGGGTTTTGTCGAACGCGCTTGCGACCGTGGCGAGTTGCTGCTCATCGCGCGCCGGTGCATCCTCCGCGCTCGCTTCAGGTGCCGCCTGGTAATCCATTTTCTGGTAAACGCTCGCGACTAAGATACCGGCGCCAGCCGCGAGATGCAGCCTTTTAAGCTGATGATTTCTTCAGCCACTGTCCGCACGCGGTCGCAATCGGCCTTTGCCACCGGATTGGTGCTGGCGATCGCCAGTACGGTGATTGCGGCGTTGCAGCCAGTAATCGTGCGCTATGGCGCGCTCACCATCGATCCGATTTTGTTTTGCGCCGGTTCGGTCACGGTCGCGGCGATCTGCGTGGCGGTGGTTTTGAGCCGTCGCGGCGAGTTGGCGATTTTAGCCGAGCGACGCTATCTGCCGCGGCTTATCGGCGTTTCCCTCGCCGGGACGGTTGCGACCAGCCTCAGCCTGATTTACGGCCTTAGCCATATCGATGCGGTCGCGGCGGTGGTGCTACTCGAATCGGAGCCGATTTATTCGTTGGTAATGGCGAGCGTGTTTCTGGGTGAACGCCCCTCGGTGCGGCAACTGATAGCAACCGCGATCATCCTTGGGGGAATCGCTTCGGTTTTCCTCGGTGGTCGCGTGTTCAGTCCGTTGTGGGCGGCTGCGCTGGTATTTGCGACTCCGTTGTTCTGGCAAACGGCGCACGTGCTGTCGCTGGGCGTGATGCCGCCGCTTACCCCAATCGACATCGTTGGCGGACGCTACGTCTATGCGGCTTTCGTGCTGACCGCGATACTGTTGTTCACGAACGCGCCGGCCCTGCGGCAATTGGCCGACCCGACGATAGCGGTCACTGTCGTTTTTGCCGGTATTGCGGTCTACTTTTTTGGCTCGCTGACCTGGTACGGAGCGATCAGCCGGTTGTCACTGGCGTGGACGACGGCATTCGTGATTCCTGGCGTGCCAATTCTATCGGTGCTGTTCGCCTTGATCTTTTTGGGCGAGCATGTGAGCACGCTTGAGCTGGCGGGACTCGCGGTGGCAATCCTGGGTGTGGTGACTCTCGTATTTGGTGCCGATGCGCACCGGCCGCGGCGCGATAATCCCGCCGAGGCGCTTCATCAACCGCTCGCATAACGCTGGGACATCTCGCAGATTCCGTCGCGGATCCTAACTCTGAACGCGCTCCGCCGGACGGGCGAGTGCGAGCCTTCGGCCAAAGTAGGACTCGCCTGCTCCATCCCTGAACGCACCTCGCGGACTCGTTTGCTCGGCTTCACCTGCGTTTCGCCTGATGCGCTTCGCTCCACTAATGTTGACTATCCGGCCGCGCTGGTCTTTGATCGGCCACGTGCATCCGCGGACTGGCATCCGGCATGCGCAATAACAATGGAGAGTTAGCC
>JBOHWM010000019.1:0-7215 GCA_050736555.1 Binataceae bacterium (SeqCode) | reverse complement strand
CTCGCGCGCTGAGTTGAACAAGCGCAGCCGCGCGCCAACCACTGTCTTAATTGCCTCTACCGCGGCGGGAAGGATCTTGTAGGGAGCAACCTCTTTCGGCTGCGCGGCAAGTGCGGCTTCGATTCCGCGGCGCCAAGCCAGGCGCAATTCGGTGTTGACATGGATGATGGTGATTCCCGCTTCAATCGCACGCTCGAAATCCTCGTCGTTCGTACCTGAACCGCCATGCAGAGTCATGAATATTCCAGTGGCCGCCTTGATTTCGGCGATTCTCCGGATGTCCAAACGTTTGCGCGTTTCGCCGTGAACCATGCTTTGCAGCATGCCGTGCATATTGCCCACCGCCGGAGCCAACACGTCCACCTTGGTGGCTTCCACGAATTGCTTTGCTTCTTGCGCGGTGGTCAGAGCGCCGACACCCTCGGGCGTCTTTTCGAGAACCTCGGAAGAGGTACCGATCCAGCCGATTTCACCTTCAACCAAAATGGCCGGGTCGATGGACTTGACCGCTTCCACCGCCTTCTTCGTTTGAACGACGTTTTCTTCGAACGGCAGCGCCGATCCATCGAAAATAATTTCATCAAAGCCGGCCCGCGCCGCTTCCTCCACTTTGGCGAGCGAATGGGTATGGTCCGCGTTAAGAAAGAGGGGGTAATTGTACTGCTCACGAACGCTCTTGACCAAAGCCACAGCCTGACCAACGCCGACAAAAGCCCGTTCTCCCTCAGATAATCCAACGATCACCAGTGTTTCTGATGCGCGGCCCGCTTCGACGATGGCGTTGAACGCGGCCAAGTCGGAGAAATTGAAATGTCCCACCGCGGTTCTCGCGCGTTCCGCCTCCTGGAGAACATCGTGCAACATATTCATGGCTGCGTCCTCTATTTATGACCAGTCCTGACTTTTCGTGCCGCGGCAGATCTTTATGATCGCACTGTCGCCAATCACTGTCTAATGATCCAGCCGTCACCTGGGTGCATCGGGTCGGTGCAGCATTTCGAAGCGCGGGTCCTGCTTAGCGGCGAGTTCGCGGGCAATGCCATTCAAGCTATCCATCACGCCCGCCTGACTTCCCGGGCAGGACGGGACGGCTTGGGTTGGCGACAGGTGTTTATGCAGCGCGCCCACGCCGCCATGGATCAGCATCGTGCCGCGACGGTCGTCGATTACGACCATACCACATAAGGTGCAACCCCTCATTTCACCAGGCTTGGGATTACCACGCGGCTTCCACTGCGCAATCGGAACCAGTGAATGCTCTCTTTTTTGAGACATACGAAATCCTCCACCGAGACTCTAGGCATTTGGATCAAGTCCCCATTTACGCATGTTGGCCGCGACCTGCTCGGCTGTAGGGCGAGCTTTATCCTCGAAATCCTTGACCTTGAATTGATCAGGCAAATCCACGGTCTTGCGGTTCAGCTCGATATCATCAGCAAAAAGTTCCGGTACGTCGGGCGCCTCGTAAATCGCCTGCCAGGGACATTCGGGTTCGCAAGCGCCACAATCGATGCATTCGTCCGGATTAATATACAACTGGTTGGGAAAATGCACTCGGTCCTCGCCCACGTATTCATAAATGCAATCCACCGGGCAGACACTAACGCAACCCGTGTCGAGACAGTCTATGCAGAGACGCGTTATGACCCACGGCATGGCTTATTCCTCCGTGACCAATGGTCGTGGCCTGGGGCAGGCCTGCCTCTTCGGCAAATGCCCGTGCTCGCAGCTCATGAGGTGGGCTCGACCGGCAGGCCCGCTCTTTTCCACGCCTTAAAACCGCCGCGCAGCACGTAAACCTCACGAAAACCGCGCATCTTTAATTCACGCGCCACCCGGGCGCTGGTCTTTTCGCCGCTTCACGTGCAGTAAGTGACCAACGTGCGATCATGGGGCAACCGCTTGATCCGCTCCTCGAGTTGTTTGACTGGCACGTGGATGGCTCCGGGCACCTGGCTCGGATCTCTGGCAAGCGCGGTCGCGCTGCGGGCGTCGACAAACACCAGTTCCCTGCGGCGGCGCTTTACGTTTTCAATCCCAATGCGGATGGTTTGACTTTTCACTGGTTCCATTGATTGCTCCGAGCGAAGCCTATGCTTGTTTGTCAGCCTGACTTCCGTCAGTTTATTCCGACCGCTTCCGCGATCAGTTCCACCAAATCGAGGGTATCGACCGAGTTCTCCGTTGCACGGGACTTGACGGCGTCCTCCATCATAGTCATGCAAAACGGACAACCCACCGCGACCACCTCGGGCCGCGCTTCGGTGAGCTGATCGAGGCGTTTATTGTTGATACGCGTTCCCTCACGTTCCTCTTTCCAGAAACAACCGCCGCCCGCGCCGCAACAGAACGTGCGATTCTTCGATTGCTCCACGTCGACAAGCTCGATTCCGGGTACCGCTCCCAGCGCTATTCTCGCGCCTTGCCACTTGCGGTCATGGCGCGCCATGAAACAGGGATCATGGTAGGTGACGCGCTTGGATATATTCCGCCGTGGTTTAAGGCGCCCGGCTTGAATCAACTCCTCAATGAACTCCGCCTCGTGCACGACCTCATAGTTACCGCCGAAGTCGGGATATTCCTTCTTCAGCGTGTGGTAGCAATGAGGACATCTGGTCAGGATCCTTTTCGGCTTATAGCGATTGAGGACCGCGATATTCTGTTGCGCCGCGGTGGCGAACAAGTATTCGTTGCCCAGCCGGCGTGCCGGATCGCCAGTGCATGATTCTTGGGTGCCAAGGACTGCGAACTTTACTGCGGCTTCTTTCATTAAACCTACGAGCGCGCGGCTGACCTTCTGGTTGCGCTCATCATATGAGCCGGCACAGCCCACCCAGAAAAGCACTTCAAGTTCGTTAGGTTCATCGATCTCCGTAATCAACGGGACATCAATAGTGGTCGCCCAGTCGGCGCGCTTCTCCTGGGCGAGGCCCCAGGGATTGCCTTGCACCTCAATTCCCCGGAAAGCCGCTGTGGCTTCCTGGGGAAACCTGCTCTCCATCAACACCAGGTGACGTCTCATGTCGTCGATGCGCTGAATATGTTCGATTCCGACAGGGCAGCCTTCCTCGCACCATTTACAGTTGGTGCAGCCCCATACCGCCGCTTCAGTCGCCACCTCGGTGATCATGTCGGGGCCGTCGTATGCCGGAGCATCGGCGCCCGCCCGCGCTCTCAGCAGGCTGGGCGCCTTATCGAGCAGATGTTCGCGTTGCTCAATAACGAGAAACTTCGGGTTGAGGGCCTTGCCGGTTTGAGCCGTCGGACAATTGATGGTGCAACGACCGCATTCAAGGCAGGCGGCCATGTCGAGCAACTGTTTCCACGTGTACTGCTCGATACGTGAAACGCCAAAAGTGTCGGCGGTTTCGAACTCCTTGATCGGACGCAGGCGTCCGCCCGGCCCGAAATTGCGAAAGAAAAGATTCACAGGCGCAATCAGGAAATGGCGCAGCTTGGAAAATGGGAAACAAAACAACAACGTATATACCAGCAATACGTGTACCAGCCACAGCCACCGATGAAACATCACGCCGGCGCCGAGAGCACCCTCGAGCTTCGCGACATTGCGACCGATATAAGCCCATTCGATGAAACCGGGCGGGTGAGCGTTGATGCGCGCGCCTTCCAGCATTAAGCCGGTCACCGGGACTAGCACCAACATCGTCAAGGGAAACCAGTAACCAAGCCGATTCTCCAGGCTGTTGAGCAGTTTCGGTTTTGGCGGCGGCGCGAGCACGCGCGGCCGTTTCAGGGCGCGCCGCGCCGCGGCGGCGATAATACCTACGACGATCAGGACGAAGAACGTGTCCATCGCCGCCTTGAAGAAGTGGTAGAAATCGCCGTAGTAGAAATAAACCTGGATGTGGATCAGGGCGAGCAGATAGCGGATGTCGCTATTGACAAAAACGATGCTGGTGCCGATGAAAAGACCGATAAAAGCGATCAGGAAAATGTAGTGCATCCATCCCCAGGCTTCACGCACGACCAATAACTGCCCCACCCCGTCCCGCAGGGCCAGGAACAGGCGGCGAACCGGTTGGTCAAAACGGTTTTCGGTGGTGCCCAATGAGATGCGCTGGTACCATCGCCAGCCAACGTAGATGAACGCGACGGTCAGCAGAACCAGCAACCCATACATCAGTGCGATGAACGAGATCGGTACATTCCACAAAATAGGTCTTGTGATCGCACGGTCCATATTTTAAAGACTCATTACCGCGGTGAAGTGCCCCAACAAATCAATCAACCGTTGCTACTGCGCAGGCTAGCCTTTTGTAGGGTGAGCACGCGGCCCCACAGGCTCTTCCGCAGCGCTGCTAACACATTTCTTTCCGCCCGCACCGATAAGGCGGCGCCGCGGTCCTGACCGAACACTGGGACGAGCGCCGGCCCAGCGGCGAGGAATAACGGAGGAATAACGGTAGTCCGCCGTCATAGCAGCGCGCGCCGCATGTCGGCTAGTGTCGCGCTCAGATACGTAATGAATCGCGCAGCGGCGGCGCCGTCGATTACACGATGATCATAGGAGAGCGAAAGCGGCAGCATCACACGCGGCACGAGCGCACCGTCACGATAAACCGGCTTTTGCGCATGCCTCGAGACGCCAAGAATTGCCACTTCCGGCGCGTTGATGATCGGAGTGAACGCAGTGCCGCCGATTCCACCAAGACTCGATACTGTAATGCATCCGCCCTGGATTTCCGCGGGCTTGAGCTTGCCAGCTCTCGCAGTTGCCGCCAATTCCGCGGTCTCTCGCGCGATCTGCAGCACGCCCTTCTTGTCGACCTCGCGGATCACCGGAACTACAAGCCCATCCGGCGTGTCAGCTGCGAATCCGATATTGAAATATTTCTTCAAGATCAGATCCTCGCCATCAAGCGACGAATTGAATTCAGGAAACTCGATCAGTGCGGCAACCAGGGCCTTCATTATGAACGCCAGCATCGTAACCTTTATGCCATCCGTCGATTGCGCCGCGTTCAGTTCCCGCAGAAACGTGACGAGTTCGGTGACATCGGCTTCGTCGAGTTGCGTGACGTGAGGAATCATTACCCAGTTTCGGGCAAGATTCGCCCCCGCGAGCTTCCTGATGCGCGAGAGTGGTGTCGGGTCGGCCTTGCCGAACTTTTTGAAATCGATTTTTGGCCATGGCAAAAGGTCCAAGGTCGTGGCTGGGCCGTTTCTCGCAGTCGGGGCCGCGGAGCCGGTCAGAGCTGTTTTCACGAATTTTTCGACGTCGTTCCGAAAGACTCGCCCGTGAGGGCCGCTGCCCTTGATGCGGTTGAGATCGGCGCCTAGTTCGCGCGCAAATTTCCGCACCGACGGGCTCGCATGCGGTTTCGATCCACCCTTCGCAAGGATACCGAGGAGAGGCTCGGTCGCAGCCGCCTCCGCGGACGGCTGCGCCATTGTCATTGACGCTTTCTCTGTCGGCGCTACAGACTGTTTCCGCGGTGTGGGAGCGACCGATTCGGATTTGGTTATCGTCGGTGGAACTTTCGACTCGGCTGGCGCGACGGTTGATCCGTCGGTTTCGATCACGACGATCGTGGAGCCTTCGGAAACCTTGTCGCCCAGCTTTACGCACAGCTCCTTGACGATGCCGGCCGCGGGCGATGGCACTTCCATGGTCGCCTTGTCCGACTCGATCGTAATGAGCGATTGCTCGACGTCAACGCGATCGCCGGGCTTCACCATCACCTCAATGACATCAACGTCACTGAAGTCGCCGATGTCCGGAACCGTGATGTCGATAAGAGTCGTCATCGCGACCTGTCAGACCTTAACCGGGCTAGGTTTCTCGGGATCAATCTCGTACTTGTTGATAGCGGCGTCGACTGTGGACGCTGGTATCTGCTTCTCCTCGGCAAGACTCTTGAGCGCCGCGATGGTGACGTAATGACGATCAATTTCGAAGAAGTTGCGCAGCCGGGCGCGATAGTCACTACGACCGAATCCATCGGTACCAAGCACTCGGTAACGCCGTGGCACATAGGGCCGAATCTGGTCCGCGAATGCCTTGATGTAGTCGGTCGAGGCAATCACCGGGCCCGGCCGGTTCGCAAGGCAGCTCTCCACATAGGATTGGCGCTGCTTCGCCGTGGGATGCAGCATGTTCCAGCGATCAACCTCGAGCCCGTCGCGCCTGAGTTCAGTGAAACTCGGCACGCTCCACACGTCAGATGATACGCCGAAGTCGTTCTTCAACAATTCTGCCGCTGCGATGACTTCGCGCAGAATTGCTCCCGAGCCCATCAGCTGGACATGCGGCCCCTTCCCATCCGCGGTGCTCTGGAACAGGTACATGCCCTGGAGAATTTTCTCGCTCACGCCTTCAGGCATCGGTGGATGAGCGTAGTTTTCGTTCGTCAGCGTGATGTAAAAAAAGACATCTTCCTGCTCCTTCAACATCCGGCGCAGTCCGTCGTGAATGATCACCGCGACCTCGTAGGAGAAGGTGGGATCGTAGGAGATGCAGTTCGGGATGGTCGAAGCCAAGATGTGACTGTGGCCATCGGCATGCTGGAGCCCTTCTCCGTTGAGCGTCGTGCGGCCGGAGGTACCACCTAGCAAGAATCCGCGGCATCGCGAGTCGCCCGCGGCCCATGCAAGATCGCCGACGCGCTGAAAGCCGAACATCGAATAGAAAATGTAGAACGGGATCATCGGCAGATTGTGCGTACTGTACGAGGTTGATGCGGCGATCCACGACGACATCGCACCTGGCTCGTTGATGCCCTCCTGCAGAATCTGCCCTTTCTGATGCTCGCGGTAGAACATCAGCTGCCCAGAGTCCTCGGGTTTGTAGAGCTGGCCGACCTGCGAAAAAACTCCGAGCTGGCGAAACATCCCTTCCATTCCAAACGTGCGGGATTCGTCGGGGACGATCGGCACAACGCGATCGCCAATATTCTTGTCGCGTATAAGGGTCGCGAGGATTCGCACAAACGCCATCGTGGTCGAGTTCTCACGGTTACCCGTGCCGATGAGTTGTGACTCGAAGGCCGACAGTGGCGGCACTTCAAGCGGCGTCGACTTGCGCCGGCGCCGCGGGATCGACCCACCCAACGCGTCACGCTGTTTATTTAGGTACTGGACTTCGACGCTGTCATCTGGCGGTCGATAAAATGGAACCTCTGCGAGGCGCTCGTCAGGAATTGGGATCTTGAAGCGATCCCGAAACGCCTTGAGCGCCGCCAGGTTCATATGTTT
>JBOHWM010000018.1:0-5245 GCA_050736555.1 Binataceae bacterium (SeqCode) | reverse complement strand
AAGCGGGTGTAAGGCAGATGGCATTCAAACATATCAAAGTTCCCTCTCATGGCGAGAAAATCCGGCTGGAAAACGGTAAGCTCCACGTTCCCGACCAGCCCATCCTGCCCTTTATCGAAGGTGACGGCACCGGTCCAGATATCTGGCGCGCGTCCCAGTACGTCTTCGACCATGCGGTCGAGAAGGTTTACGCCGGCAAGCGCAAAATCGCCTGGATGGAAGTCTTTGCCGGCGGCAAATGCTACGACCTGTACAACACCTGGCTGCTCGACGAGACGGTTGACGCCTTCAGAGAATACCTGGTCGGAATCAAGGGCCCGCTGACCACGCCGGTCGGTGGTGGTATCCGTTCGCTCAACGTCGCGCTGCGTCAATTGCTCGATCTTTACGTCTGTCTGCGCCCGGTGCGCTATTTCAAGGGCGTGCCCAGCCCGGTCAAAAATCCCGACAGATGCGACGTCGTCATCTTCCGGGAAAATACCGAGGACATTTACGCCGGGGTCGAATGGCAGGCGGAATCACCCGAAGCGAAAAAGGTCATCAAGTTCCTCGAAGAGCAGATGGGTGTCAACAAAATTCGTTTCCCCAATACCTCGGGAATCGGAATCAAGCCAGTCTCACGCGAAGGTTCCGAACGCCTGATTCGCGCCGCCCTCGATTACACCATCGCGCACAAGCGCAAGAGCGTGACGTTGGTCCATAAGGGCAACATCATGAAGTTTACCGAAGGCGCCTTCCGCGACTGGGGTTATGAATTGACCCGGCGCGAATACAAGGGGCGCGCGATCGGATGGGACGATTGCAATGGCAAACCGCCCGAAGGCCAAATCCTGGTCAGGGACAATATCGCCGACATCACGTTGCAGCAGGTGCTGACGCGTCCGGATGAATTTGACGTGGTCGCCACCATGAACCTCAATGGCGATTACCTGTCGGACGCGTTGGCGGCCCAGGTCGGCGGTATCGGCATCGCCCCCGGTGCAAACATCAATTACGTCACCGGTCACGCGATTTTCGAGGCGACCCATGGCACCGCGCCCAAGTACGCCAACCAGGATAAAGTCAATCCCGGTTCGATGATTCTATCCGGGGTGCTGATGTTCGAGCATATGGGATGGCAGGAAGTGGCCGACGGCATCATTCGCGGGATTGAGCGGACCATCGCAAACCAGACCGTGACCTACGACTTCGAGCGCTTGATGACCGGCGCCAAGCTGCTCAAATGCTCGGAATTCGGCAAGGCCATCGTCGAAAATATGTAGCGCGCTTTTCTGATTGTGATCGCAAGAGCGGGTGGTGCGAGCTGAAATCGCCGCCCGCTTCACATTTGTGGAGCGAAGTGCAGCGGCAGCGCCCGCCCCGCTCGCGTTAAGGTCACTCACACGGCGTCGAGAAAAACCCGTTTGCCGGCTGCTGCCATAATTCTGGACGCGACTCGCAGACTCGTTCGCTCGGGTCCGCTGCGCTCCGCCTAATCCGGGAGAAGCGCACAAACGTTGTTCAAAACGCGGCTTCGTTCTGCTAGCTTGCGTAAATCTCGCTCGATCAGACGCTTTGGCATCCGTTGACGAAAAATCGTGAGCGGCGTCGGGGCAGGGGGAGGGTATGGAGGTTTTATCTAAATCACGATTGTCTATCGGTGCTCTCTTTATTGCCTTATTGGCGATTATAGCCGGATGCGGCCATAGCATCAGTGGCGCGCAGCCGCCCGGACCGCCGCCGCCGGCACCGCCCGAATACGCCTTCGTGTCGAACAGCGCCGACAGTGTGATTTCGTCGTTCAAAGTGAACAGCAAGACGGGTGCGCTGACCTTTGCCGATTCAGCCACGGCGGGAGCGGCTGGCGGCGCGAGGGGACTCGTGGTCGCGCACAAGGGCCAGTTCCTATACGTTGCGAACCAGGACAGTGCCGAGATTTTCGGCTTCACCATCGATAAGTCGAACGGCCATCTCAGTCCCACTGGGCAAAAAAGTATCAGCACCGGCGCTGGCACCGCGCCGCTGACACTGGCGGTATCGCCCGACAATTTCCTTTACGCGCTGGATTACGCCAACAACCAAGTCCTGTCGTATTCGATCAGTACTTCGAGCGGTGCTTTGAAATCGTTGGGCGCGCCAGTGGCGACCGGCAGAGGACCGGTCTCGATGGTGGTTACGCCACAGATTACCGCTGGGTTCGTCGCGAACAGTATCGACGGCACGCTTAGCGGCTATTCTATCGCAAAGAATGGCACGCTGACCGCCAGTGGATCGATCGCCAGCCTCGGCACAGTCGCTGGCGAGCCGTTATGGCTGGTGTCCGACGCAACCGGTGCCAATCTTTACGTCGCGGACGCGATGGGGTTGGCGGGCGGAGTCATCTCCGCCTTCACGATCAGCGGCGCGACCTTGGCTTTCGTCAATGTGTTCAGCACCGGTAATACCACTGGCTTCCCGTTGTCGTTGACGGTCAGTCCGACGTTGCCGTTCATTTACGTTGCCAATGGCGCCAACAACAATCTCTCCAAGCTGACGATACAGACTGGAGGCCTCGCGCCTGCGACGCTGATACCAGGGATCACGTCAGCCAACAGTATTGCGAGCGCCCCCAATGGCAAGTTCCTGTACATCACGGACCAGAGCGGCGGGATGATTTTTCAAAACGGGATCAACGCGACCACCGGCGATCTTGTGCCCGTTGCGCCCGCGTCGATACCGACCGAGAGCCCGGCCAATCCGGCGAGTTCGCCGTTTCAAATAGTTGTGGCGAACGCCAGCAATTAGTCTCTATTGTAGGCGCGAGCCGCGCGTGCGCTCATCAGCGCTTGTGCGCGGCTCGCGTTGATCCATTTCTCTCGAAATTCTTGTTCTTTAATCTTCGCCTGATCGCGTTCCAGTCCTGACTGAATCTTCCATCGCTCTCGCATCGCTCTCGGCGCATAAAGGCGCCTCTGTGTGCCTAGCGTGCGCATGTTCACGGCGTCGACACCAAATTTTTTGTTGAATTAGTAAATACGACGTATCTGAAGGCATCGGCGCTACGTCTTTAGCAAAAGAAGTTCTTTAACAGATTCAGAGATAACGAAGGCCATCAAGGTAGCTCGATTAAATAGGACAGTTTGGCTAAACCCACCATAATTTTTTTTTGCAGGCAATTGACAAAGACGCGCGATACCAGTAGAAACATAAGCACTTAAAACTGTCTAACAGCTAATTAACACTGACTTTACCCGCAATGTCTCTAATTTCAATCTCGATGCGCTCCAGTGACGAAGATGGAGTCAATCGGGCAAAAGCCCGTGCGATAGCTCCATATAGAGAGAGTCGAGAAGTGGCAGGCTCGCGCGAGCGCTTTGAAGCTGGGATCACCACAATCGCAAAAGGCGCGGTGCTCGCATTTGCCTTGGTAATCGCGGTTGCGCCATGGAGCGGTGCGTCGGCGCAAGCGGTAAACACCACCACGATTGGCGCCTCAACCCTGAGCGGCGGCAACGGTGCCTTCGCGATCAACCAGAGTGCCGGGGTCGCCAACCAGGAAGCCAACAGCACGCTGGTCACCAACGGCGGCTCGGCACATCTCGGCATCAACCAACTTTCCTACGGCCAGTACAAATCAGCGGCGGCAGGCAATAGCGCGCAAATCGGCGCCCAGGTCTTCGCCGGAACGTCGGGAATAATGCAGCTCAATCAGACCAGCGGCAGCGGCAATATCGAGGCCAACGCCGCCTTTATCGGTATCGGCGGTTCGGGTACCGCGCTGGCGTCGATTTCACTGTCGCAGATGCGCGGTGGCACCGACCAGCCGGTCACGCCGGGACCCGCGGCAACCGAACAGACATCGATTGCGCCGAGCGCGTTTTCAGGCGCGAGCGGATTGGCGCAGGTACAGCAGATCAGCGGCAACAACAACGTTGCGGCCAACACCATGGCCCTGCACATAGGCACCGGCCTCATCCACTAGCCCAATAACACGTGGAGAAATTGTCTCAGTACTAGCGGAGCCGAAGGCGTAGTGAGCAAAGGAGTCTGCGACGTGTGTCAAGAATCAAGTCTGAACGTTGGTTACCAAGCACGCACCAAGCCGCACCGATAGAGGCGCGATTAACACAGGGAGAAATTGTCTCAGTAGTTGAGACGATTGGTCCGTAAAAAACTAACCGGGTTGAGATCAACCCAAAGGCAGGAGGAGAGCGTATGAAGTTATTCAAGATGGCGGCCTTGGCCGTAGTGGCCGGCGCGGGCCTGGCTTTGGCCGGCACGCCGGTGCTGGCCCAGAACGCCGCGAGTACCAGCACCTCGAGCAGCATCGGTGCCGGGTCCTCGACCTCGATTGAAGGGGCTGGCTCGAACACGTCGAACGTGCTGAGCGCGAGCAAGGGCACTGCGGGTGGGGCTGGAATCGCAACGCCGCTGGGCTCCGCAGCGTTAGGTGTCAGCAAAGCTGGCGGCACCACTAACGCTGACAGCACCACCAACAACTCGACGGCCAACGCTGACACCGCCAGTAACTACAATGGGACGACGACGCTGGTGCCCGGCGGAGGAACCACTACTGCTGGCACCACGAACAATGACAGCACAACGAAAAACGGTTCGCAGCTAACGGACGCGTACGACCACGCGCATCTGTGGGTTGACGCGGAACACTCGCAGGGTGCGCATGCGAAGTCTGCGAGCGCGACTAATGCGACCGGTACGTCACTGGCGGCGCTGTTTGTTTTCGGCCAGAACCAGGCTGACAGCACCATCGAGGACGGCAGCACCTTCGGTGATGTCACCTTCGTGTCGTCTGGCGACTTCAATGGCAGCTCGGGCACGATCGCGCTCAACCAGGTTGCTGGTATCGCGAACCAACAGGGCAACACCATGGCAACGGCCTTGGAATTGTCCGCCGACAACAGCACGGTGGCGGGCTCGAACACGGTCAACGTCGAAACCAATCAGAACCTGATCGACAACAGTGTCACGGAAGATGGGAAGAGCACTGCGGATTCGGCGACGATTCTGCCGAACGCTTTCCAAAACGTGACCGGCTCGATCGCTTTCAACCAGGCGTCGGGCTCGGCCAACCAGCAAGTCAACCAGATGACCTTGCTTCACTAGAAGGTCGTCCGTATCGCGGACCGGGACATGCCTTCGCGGGCGGCCCGGTCCGCCTCAGTTTTAGGAAGCCTCTTTTGTTATTCTGAATGGAGTCCGCCACTAGCGTAGCCGAAGGCGAAGCGAGCGCACTAGTGGAGCGAAGCGGAACGAGCAGGCGAGTCTG
>JBOHWM010000017.1:0-2930 GCA_050736555.1 Binataceae bacterium (SeqCode) | reverse complement strand
GTACGCGCCGGCGCGCCGGCCGGATCGGCATGGGGCGTGTTCGGTGACGACGATCAACTTGGCACGATCAATTTGCTGACTCCGGAGCGCGTCAGAGAGGCTAGCGCCTCGATCCGCGAGGGGCGCGTGTTCGCTCTCAATTTGCCCATTAACATTCCTGATCCGCCGCTCTTCACACGCGGCAAACATAGTCACACGATCAAACACTTCGGGAACTACATACTCGACGATTACCTCGACAACTTTTATCCGCAAGCCTCGTCACAATGGGACGCGCTCAGTCATGTGAAGCACCCCAAGCTGGGCGCCTACAACGGTATTCCAGACAGCGAGATCACCGGCTACGGCGGCACCAAACTGGGGATCGACAATCTCGCCCGGCGCGGAATCGCCGGCCGCGGCGTGCTGGCGGACCTGGCGCGCTACCATCAACGATCCGGCCGCACGATTGATTTCACGCGCAACGAATCGATTCCCCTGGAAGAATTGCAGGAGACGCTCAACGCGCAAAAGACCGTGCTCCACCCCGGCGACGTCCTGCTGGTTCGCATCGGCTGGACCCGGGCTTATCTGGATATGAGCGTGGAGGAAAAGGCCGAGCTGGCACGCGACACCAAATGTCCGGGAATCGAAGGCAGCGCGCGCGTGGCGCGCTGGTTATGGGAAAACCACATCGCGGCGGTCGCCTCCGACGCACCCGGCCTGGAGGCAATTCCGCCGCCAAATGTCAGCGACTTCATGCAGGCCAATGACTTGCTGCACTTCCATATGCTGTCGTTCTTCGGGATGCCGATCGGCGAGATGTGGAATCTCGAGGAATTGGCCGAAGCTTGCGCGGCCGACGGACGCTACGATTTCTTCTTCACTTCGGCGCCGCTCAATATTCCGGGCGGGGTCGGTTCACCACCCAACGCGCTGGCCATCAGGTAAACACTAACGGCAACGCTGCCAACGATGATTTGCGCCGGGAATCGAGAGGTCTCCGGCGCTTTCATTTTAGTCCCGGCTCCATCTGACGCTGAGGCGAGTAAGCCGTCGTCAGGCGTGCCCGAGAAAGCAAGACTGGCAGCAGTGCCATCAGAATCAACGCGACGAACCATGCGCCGGCGCCACCAATTAGCGGCACCGGCCCAGTTCCTGCCAGCCATTGCGGCATTCGCGCCCCATGGTCGCCGAGTACCGGCCAGGATTTGGCGCCGATCACAAAACCCGCGTGCATGCCAATCGAAAAATACACTGAACCGGTCAGTAGAAACGCCTCGCCCAAAACGAGCCCCAATAGAAACAGCCCCAGAATCGTGCCGAGCGCGTTGCCCGGATGAATCAAACGCGTCACGCTCAGGATGAAATCATGCAAGCCGGCGCCGCCATGAAATCCGGAGATATAATAATGCTTGGGCGCGCGTACCAAATGGGCCAAAGAGTAAATTACCGCGCTGCCTATCAAAGCGCCCGCACGTCCGAAATCGTGGCGCATCCCGCCCAGCAAAAAGGCGCGAAAAAATCCTTCCTCGATGATCGCAATCGCGATAGCCGCTCCAATGTATTTGCCCGCGCGAAAAAGCAGTGCCGAGTCCCGATGCGGTCCGCCCGCGCCCATCGCGGCGGCAATGGCAAACAGAACCGCTATTGCGGTCAGCGCGACGATAAGGCCACCAATTGACAAGCCGATCGCTCGCTTTACGCCGGGCCTTTGTCCGGCTGCCGGTGGTTCGGTTTGGTTCAGGACAAATCCATGCTTAAGCAACGGTAGCAGCCGCAGCGGACGCGCCATCAGCACCAAAACCAATCCCAACGTCACCATCACGGTGCGGTCGAAGATTCGTGGAAAGGGAAAACGAAAGCCCGCCGCCGCAACTCCCCACGCCGCCAACGGCGAGACCACCACCGCCGCCGCCACGCCTACAATCAACGCGGCGAAGAACAACACCGTGAACGGGAGCAACGAACCGCGATCATCGCCTTGGATAACTTCTTGATCGTGCTTGAGTGCGAACACAGCTTTCTCTTCGCCGCAATTGCCTATTCGATGCGAAATCTCACGCACCAATCAAAACGCCATCGCGACGATCAGTGTGCGCGAAAACTCCCCGCTTTCCTACCCGCGGCGGAGGGCGCACAGGCGCGGAGCGCCTGGTCATTGAGGAGAGCTTATAATGCTCGGCTTTTCCTGAGGAACGGCTGGTTATCGCGACCTGATCGCGTTCAGAGCCGAGTCCACTGGGGGTGAATCGGCCTGCTGAGGTTCAGGGTCATCGGCAAGCAGTCGCATTTTCAAAGTCTTGAGGAACGCAACCACGGCGGAGAACTCGAGCGAAACAGGGTTCTGATGCTGCCGCGTCGCCGTCCGTTAACGCCGAGTCGGGCGATCAATGACCGCGCATCGGATTGCGCCGCGGCTCCAACACAATCTCCAGCGGCCAAACGCTTGAATTGACGGCCGCCATCACCGCCGTCGCGACCTCTTCCGGAGTAAGCATCAGCGTGCGGTCAAGCCGTTTATTGTTCGGGATAAAGGGGGTATCGGTCAGTCCCGGGACTATTACCGAAGTTTTGATTCCGCTGCCGCGAAATTCGTTGAATGAGGCGTGCGTGAACGCCACTAGACCGGCCTTGGCAGCCGCATAGACGGCCTCACCAGCGGGGGTCAGGCGAGCCGACGAAGACGCAACATTGATGATTGTCCCACCGCTCGCCTGACGCGCCATCGTGATCGCGGCCAAGCGCGCTAGCGCGACTGGCGCGCGCAAATTGACCGCGATCATGCGATCGAGATCGGCGGCCGCCAGCTTCATAATCGGTGTTCGCGGCGGGGCCCATCCGGCGTTATTAATCAGTACGTCGAGATGGCCGAAATGTTCGAGCGCGGCGCTGAAAAGCTGATCCGGCGCTTCCTCGCGGGCTAAATCAATTAGCACGATGAGTGAATC
>JBOHWM010000016.1:0-5509 GCA_050736555.1 Binataceae bacterium (SeqCode) | reverse complement strand
GTTGACGATAATCGAGCGGTAGCCCTTCGCCCGCTTGATCCGGCGCCATTCGCCGCCCGGCAAATCGTGAGCAATTTCGCCGATCCATTGAGGCTCGACGCCAAGGCCGTTGAGGTCGTAAACCACCACATCGGCCCACGCACCCTCGCGCAGGACGCCGCGATCGCGGAATCCCGCCGCATGAGCCGGCAACGCTGACATGCGGAAATGCGCCTCTTCCAATCCAATCTTCTGCTCGTCGCGCACCATCCAGCACAGAAAATCCGTGGTGAACGCTCCGCCCGTGAAGAATTTGGTATGGGCGCCGCCGTCCGACACGCCGGGGAAGGTGTACATCGAGTTATTTATGATCTCGGCGATGTAATCCGGATTGAACTTCTGCACCGGGGTGAGGAATTCAGCCTTGAGATCAGTCGCGATTGCGAGGTCGAGCATCACATCGATCGGATGCTTGCCGTCCTCTTCGGCGATCTGGCCAACCGACTTGCCCAGGTATTTCTCCAACTCGGGCTGATCATTCAAATATTGCACAACCAGCCTGACGATGCGGCCGCCAATTCCGGCGGCGTTTCTATCCAAAGCCCGCGTCCATCGCAGGCATATCTTGGATTCGACGGATCAAGGCGAGCGGCTGGCACTATGAGGATCGTGACAGTCACTGCACGTCACACCCGCGTGGTACATTCTGCTCTGAATAAATGAGCCATACTCGTAAACTTCGCCCTCGATTTGACCATCGGGAAAGTACAGACCTGGATTGAGCAGCGCGACACGATAGTCGTCGCCCAGCGGTTGGTCGTGCGCGTAGTCTTGGATCTGTGCGCGCCGCGAATGACCTCATGCGC
The DNA here is from genome assembly GCA_050736555.1 of Binataceae bacterium (SeqCode). Taxonomy (GTDB): domain Bacteria; phylum Desulfobacterota; class Binatia; order Binatales; family Binataceae; genus JBOHWJ01. The sequence goes on along the minus strand of JBOHWM010000016.1, from coordinate 4,664 downwards.
ACATCTGGACTTCGCGATGATTATTGAGAGGTTCATTGCGATGCGGATGGCCGGTTAGCGGATCGGTTCGCCATAAGCTATCGGCGCTTTTGCCAAGCGCGATGGTGAGGCCATCATCGCGTCTGGGGCCGAGATTACGATAATTGCGCCGGCGTTTGGCCCAAGCCACGTGAAGCGAGCCCGGCCCGTGGCAGGCCTCACACCCGACCTCGATTTCCGCATATGTAGTTGGCGAGATCGTTGTTGCTTATAGCCGTGAGCACGTTGGTGCGGAACGGATAGCGTCCGGTGAAAAGCGCCGCCCCTGCATTCGAGCACAGCGTTACGAAACGGCAAGTTAGCCGGTTACGGAGTCCTGCGGCCGTGTCTGCGCGGCTTCAAGATTGGACCATTGTTCGCTGATAGCGAATCCATTGCCGAAGAATTGTTTCAGGCGATGGCCGCGAGGGCGACTGATCAACCGATCTTTCTCGATGTTCCAGAAATCAACCAAGCGGCTTTAGCGCTCGCTGCGCGACACAAGCTGCGGCCGGTCTTTGAGACCATCCGAATGTACAACAATCCCACACCCTTGCTGGATGTGAGCCGAATCTTCGGCATTACCAGCATGGAGCTGGGATGAGGTGTAATTTGCCTGGCGATACTATTGGCCGACTTTCCGCCCGGTGCCGTTGGTTATCATGTTCGCGATCGGCGCGGTGCAAGTCAGCGGGCCTGGCGGCGGACCCTCAGCGTATACGGAGCCATCCCCTGCCGCCGCGGTGGAAATCGTGAATGAACGGTCCTTGATATTCCCGATGATCGTAAACGGCTGATTTATCAACGTCGTTCCCGAACAAGCGGCCCCACGTCCCACAAACGTGAGCGTCAGCATCCCATTGGCCTCGTAAGAACCGTCGCCTTTTTCGTTAACGGTGTAGGTTCCGGTGAAATTGAAGTTCACTTGCGTACACGAGGTCGCGCCGATACTGATGCCGAACTCGCTACCGCTGACATGCCCGTTGCCGTCGAACTGAGCCAAATCGGTGGAAAGCACGGCCGGCACGGCACCGCTCACGCTACAAGTGCCCATCGTGGGTTGCGAGAGCACCACCTGGCCTCTACTTACTAACGCGTATGTGCCCTGGAGTACGTGGCCAGGGTCCGGCTGCGCATAAACGACTGATTGGGCCAACGACATCGCTGCGATGGCAACGGCGGCAAGCAAAGCTCTCTTCAGCATCGTAATCCCTGGTTTCGACCGCTTTGTCTGAAGGGGGCTTTTATTACGCTCGGGGATGGGCCGTCAAGCGCAAGTGCACGAATAAGCAATCTCTTGAGCGCGATAACGGCCTGAAGGTCAAACCACTTCGAGAGGCCGGTTTCTCGCAATCAAAGCGCGAATTCCTATGGATGGAGCATTGCCGCTACCATGCCGCTGACCGTCTTAGCGGGAACGTCAGCGGCAAGCCATGGCGGCTTGCGTCCGAACCGGGTGAGTTCAATAGACCGAAATAGTAGTTTTCGTCAAATTTTAGACTTCTCTTGACGAACAGAAGTAACGACCTTAAAGAATTATCAGCTCAACAAGTTTTGCATGGGCTTCGTGCCGGCGTCCGCTACCCGCGCCAACCCCCAAACCATGAAGCTCACCGTAGCGACAGGGAGGGAGCCATGCTGGAGTGCAGCGTAACCGAGACCAAGGACGTTGAACCGGTTGTCTATGAATGGGGCGCGGTCAAGTGGGTGGCCAACCGCGATCTCGATCCAGGCTGCGAACAGAGCTTCGGGCTCGTGCATATCCTGCCTGGTAAGCTTAACCCCGAGCATTGGCATACCGCGGCCGAAGAGATCGTCTACATGCTGCAAGGCGAATGCGACGTGCGGATGGGCGATCGGCATCTGACGATTAGACCGGGTCAGACACTGCATATCCCGCAAGGCACCAAGCATGAAGTGTCGAACCCCGGTTGGGAGCCGGCGGTCTATGTATGCTCGTTTTCATCAAGCATGCGCGGCACGCTCTTTGAAGATCCCTCGGCGCCCGGCGTACGGCCGCTTTCCGGCAAACACAGTCAGCCATGGTGAAGGCACAGTGTCCGATAAGTACGACCTGGTCGTAATCGGCGCCGGGCCGGCCGGCGAGAAAGGAGCGGCTCAAGCCGCGTATTTCGGAAAACGCGTGGCACTGGTCGATCCTTGTCCGCGGCCGGGCGGCATCGCGGTCAGTACCGCCGGCATCCCAACCAAGGCGGTACGCGAGGGTGCGATTTATCTCTCAGGACTTGGCCAGAGTGTTCACGTCGTTCCAGAGGGTTCACAAGATCCCTGGGCCTTGCTGATGGCGCGCAAGCGGGAGGCCTCCGAGGTGATGACGATGGCGGTCGAACGGAACCTCGTCCGTCATGGTATCGAACGGATCCAAGGCCACGCCCGTTTGCTTTCACCCAAACACATCGAGGTTGAAGGAGCCAACCATAGATTGCTCGACGCCGAAGTGGTGCTGCTCGCCTGCGGGTCGAGCCCCCGGCATCTGCCAAGTACTCCGATCGACGACCCCGATGTACACGACTGCGAGAACATCCTCGAGATCGAACGCGCTCCGCGATCGATCCTGGTTATCGGCAGCGGTCCCGCGGGATGCGAGTACGCGTCGATCTTTGCCGCACTCGGGGCGCGAGTGACGATGGTGGGGGGCAGCCACTCCTTTCCGGCAATCGACGCCGAGATGGCGAGCGTGCTTGCGGAATCCTTCAATGCGATGGGCATCCGCGTGATGCCAACGACGTCAGTATCCAGCGTCACACGGACCGCGCGGGGGCCTGAAGCCAGGCTCGCCGGCGGCGCCATCGAGCAAGCCGAAAAGGTGCTGGTGGCGGTCGGGCGCCAGCCGCGGATTGACGGCTTGGGACTGGCGGAAATCGGCGTCGAGCTCGACTCGGGTGGGTGGATACGCGTCGATGACAGCTATCAGACGACTGTCCCGGGCGTCTTCGCCGCCGGCGATATCATTGGCCCTCCGAGCCTTGCGGCCGTCGCGATGGAGCAGGCACGTGTCGCCATCTGCCACGCCTTCCACTTCGATTTCAAGAACGCGACCGATCGCTTTCGGCCGACCTATATTTTTTCCATCCCCGAAGTGGCCTGGGTCGGGTTCACCGAAGAGCAGGCCCGCCTCGCCGGTATCGACTACGAAGTTGGCCGATGCTCATTCTCCGCCAACCCGAAGGCCCGCATTTCCGGTTTTCCCGACGGTCTGGTGAAGCTGGTCTTCCGCGCGCATGATAAGGTGCTCCTGGGCGTACACATCGTCGGAGAACTTGCCACGGAGTTAATCCACATCGGCCAGTTCGTGATGCACGTGGGCGGCACGATTGACCGCTTCATTGACGCCACCTTCGCCGTGCCCACCAGGAGCGAGGCTTACAAGTACGCGGCCTATGATGGGCTGCAACGGCTCGCGCGCCGGCCTGAGAACCAGGGCCGGCAGCTTCTGCACTAATCGTGATAGTGAGTGAACGATGCGCTTGGATTATCGCTAATCAATGACGGGCAATAAGGAGAAGTGACTATGACGCGGGAGGAGGCTTTACCGTACGTGTCGTTTCAGATGGACGATGCGCACGAGCGGCGGCATGCGAAGCCCGCCGATGTTCATCCGGATGATCGCCTGGTGGGTTTCCAGCAGGACCTAGAGACGGTGTTCGTCGCCGTGCGCAGCCATCTTCCCGGCGTCAGACTAACCGATCAGGTTTCAAAAGACCTCGCGCGCGATTACCTGACTGAGATTGGCTGGTTTGGCGAAGAATCGCTGGAAGCGGTGTTCATTTTCTAAAAGCTTCGCTGAAGCTAGTCGGTAATTCCGAAAGTTTGCTCAGAAAATAGGTGGCGCTAGCGCCAGTCATTTCCATCGTGCGCGAGCGGGCCCAAGCCCATGACTATTTTGTGAATTTTTTGGAGCCACTGAGCAAGTCGTTATCCCTGAACGAAGTGAAAGATAACAACGATGTCAGCGCGGCAATCGGTTTTCGAGGGCCAAAAAAATCACAAACTCTCGGAATGAAAACAACTCGCGAACCGTCATTGTGATTTTCGATTCCTTTAACCGGTCGCCACCGATCGCGTGGGTCTCGCCGGCCACCGTCGCGCGGTGCTGCCGCCCATGATGGTGAGTTTTTCTTGACATCGTGCCGCTGGTCTGCGCAGGCTGCATCAGGATATCTGCTTTGTAATATTAGCGGTTGTTTGGTCGCGCTCGTCCGCGGCCCTTGCTGACCTCACCAGCCACCGAACACGTCGAAGACGGGCGCAATGCTCAATTCACGACTGTTCGCGGAGGGACGAGGAATTTTTGATTCAATAAAAATCTTTAGCCCGCTCCGGGAGCGAAAGGACGGCGCGTCATGGCCGAGTATGATCTTCTGATCAAAAACGGAACGATTGTTGACGGCACACGGATGCCCGCATTTCGCGGCGACGATCTTCCGGTCTGACCGGCGCGAAGCCAAAGCCACAATTTCCAATCGCGACCGTGGTTACCCCGTGCCACCCCGAGAGCGTGGCATACGGATCCCATTTGGTGCCGCCACTCAGGGCGGCATCGTAATGCGTATGGACATCGATGAAGCCGGGTGCGACGATTTCGCCGGTTGCGTCGACTACGCGCGTAGCGCTCTCCTTGAGCT
>JBOHWM010000015.1:0-6143 GCA_050736555.1 Binataceae bacterium (SeqCode) | reverse complement strand
CGATAATGATATTGTGTTGAACGACGGCTCGGTTTCGCGTCATCATGCCGCGTTGGAGGTCGCGCAGGGCCGCCTCAAGCTGCGCGACTTGACAAGCCAGAATGGTACGTGGATTGACGGACGGCGCGTCAACGAAGCGCTAATCGTCAGCGGAGATTCTTTTAGGCTGGGTGACGCCACGCTTACCTTCCATGCCTAGCTCGAGATTTGAGAAGCCGCGCTTTTGCTCGCGGTGTGGTAATCCATTAGTGGTGGCCGACGCCAGCTTCTGCAAAGAATGCGGCGCGCCGCTGCATGGCGCGACATGGATCCGCCGCAACATTGGTTGGCGGCCATGGGTGGCACTGGTGCTAAGCGTAATTCCGGGCGCCGGCCAGTTGTACAAACGACATCCGTGGCGCGCCTTGGCATGGTTTTTTGGCGTGGTTATCTCCTACAACATAACCCCTCCGTTTGGCCTGATCATTCATCTCATATGCGCGGGTAATGCCGCTTTATCGGGCGCGATTCGTGAAGAGGCTTTTTCACGAAGCGGAGCCCGCGCCAACCATCTCGGCGCTGGCGCGGGCCAGCGTTCCTGAGGCATCCGTGACCCGCCAGCCAATGCCGGCATGATCCCTTCCAACACCATAGTCGGCGGACGTTACCGCGTCGTGAAAGCCATCGGTGGCGGCGGCATGAAGCTGGTCTATCTGGCCGAGGATCTGCGCCTGGCCGCACGCCGATGCGCGCTGGCGGAGATGGTCGATAGTTTCACCAGCCCCGATACCCAACGCCAGGCCGTGGGCGCCTTCCAGCGCGAAGCCGACATGCTGGCACAACTTAACAACGAGCATATCCCGCGTATTTTCGATCGCTTCAGCGAGGCCAACCATCACTACCTTGTGATGGAATATATCGACGGCGTGACGCTCGAGGATGAACTGAAAAAGGCGGGCGGCAGGCTCCAACCACGCGTGGTGATCGATATCGCGCTGCAGGTGTTGGACACGCTGGAATATCTGCACACGCTCGTACCCCCAGTGATCTATCGCGATCTGAAACCTTCCAACGTGATGCTCGCGGTGGACGGACAGGCCAAGCTCATCGACTTCGGCATCGCGCGCCATTTCCAGCCCCTCAGCAACGCCACCATGATCGGTACGCAAGGCTACGCGCCGCCCGAACAGTACCGGGGCAAAGTCGAAACCCGCTCGGACCTTTACGCGCTCGGCGCGACCATGCATCAGGCGTTATCAGGACGGGATCCGGCCTTGGAAGCGCCCTTCAGTTTTCCGTCTTTGCGCAAAGAGTGCCCGGAGCTCGATTCGAGGCTCGCCGCACTGGTTGATCAGGCGCTTGCCTATGACGTGGTAAACCGAGTCGCGGACGCCGCTGAATTTAAGCGGCGGCTGCTTGATATAAGAACCGGCCCGCTGAAACAAAGCGCTGCTGCCGAGCCGGCAGTGGCAAACAAGAGCACAGCCAAGCCGCAGACGCGGATGGCGGCGGATACTCAAACGAATCAGTCTAGTGCGCCGCCTCAGGCTGCATCAGCCGCGCACACCGGCGCCGATTCCATTCGTGACTCGGCGGGAGGACCGGCGTACGCGCGGCGGGCAACGCCGTCGCGCGCTCAGGCCGCGGCTGGCGCGCCTACTATCCTGAGCTTCGACAGTGAAATCAACTGCCGCGGTTGTGGGCGAAAAATCCCGGCGGATTCACGTTACTGTTCCTATTGCGCTCTCGACCTCGGACCACTGCGGAATTCCGCCAAGGTGGCGCTCAACCTCAACAGTGACGCCGAAACAGTAATCCTGACTGGCGTCACCAATCACGTCCCGGAGGACGCGCGCGCTTACACTGCGGATCCTTTCGTTGCGCATCCGGCGTCCGCGCGGCACCCTACGCGAACCAAGCGGCGTCACCTCGGATTTTGGGGGGTGGTGCTGCTCGCCCTGATTCTTGCGACCGTCTCTGCCATCACACGAATGCTCGCTGAAAATTCAGAACCCGGGATAGGCGGCGGCCAGTCCGGCACTTCTGGTTACAGCGGTCCGGCGGCGGGCGCTCCGGATGCCGCCGCGCCACAACTAGCGGCGTTGCGCCAAGCGCTCAATCGCAATGGCTATGCTAACGTGCAATTCCAGTTGCAAGGCGGCACACTGGTGTTATGGGGCACCGTGCCGACCGAATACGATCGCGCTCATGTGCAGGCGCTGGTTTTTGGTGTGGCTCACATCGCATCAATTGACGACCACATCCAGGTAAAACAGGAGTTGACCGCGCCCTGAACATAGACGGATTTCGAGACTCCGCCCGCTCCTGCGAAAAATTGGTGCGCTATGCTGGTTGACCTTCACGTTCACACCCTGCTCTCGTCGGACTCCAACGTGAGCGCCGAGCAATACGTCGAAGTGGCGGCGCGGAATCATTTGCTCGACGCTATTTGTTTTACGGAACATCGTCTTTATCCAACGGATGCGGAACTTGATCGCACCTACGGAGAACTGTCGGAGCGCTATGGAGTGCTCATTTTCAAGGGGATTGAAGCCGATACCGATTTCGGACATCTGTTGATATTCGGCGTGAACCGTGAATTGAGACGGAGGTTTGATCTTAGTGCCAGGATGAATCGCGCCGATCACTTGTTCGAGGTGGTGCACGGTGAAGGCGGCATTGCGATCCCTTCGCATCCATTTCGTGATTCGGCCTTCGGTCCCCGCCTCGACGACCTGCTGGCTCGGCTGGGACCAGCTTTGAACGCCGCGGAAGCGATTAACGGTCAAAATTCTAACGGTGAGAACGCCGCCGGCATGATCGCGACGGAAAAACTCGGGCTGACCGCGGTCGGCGGCAGCGACGCTCATTTCGTTTCGCCGCAATGGTTTCTTACCTGCGCGACCGAATTAGAGCGCGCAGTCAATACGGTCGAAGAGCTATGTGCCGAGTTGCGCGCCGGACGCGCCCGCCCCTACAGCTTCGAGGCGGCATCGCGTACCGGCAACACGTAGCGATAGCGCGCTGGAAGCCGGTCTGCGGTATACTTCTCGCCGCCGCGCTCGGCGGATGCGTGCCGCTGGGCAACGCTGGCGGCATCAGTCACGGTGCCGGCACGCGGCTCAGCGCGCAGGTGCCCGTTTATGATTCATCGAGTCTCAGCGGCCAAACATACATCAAGGTTGCGCAACTGGGAGCGTGGTCATGCTCATCGATACCGTTCGGTCCAGCGCCGGGCGAGGATGAGGTAATCGACGAGCTGAGATTGAAAGCCCATTCAATCGGTGCCGACGGACTGACTAACGTCGCATGCGACCACCAGGCGCCAAGCGGCATCCGCTGCGCCTCACCGACCAGTTGCACGGCGACCGCCATCCGGCTGGACCGCGGCTCTCACTAATTTTCACAGTACGGCGGCAATACAATCTCGCGCGAGCTGGGGCGACGCTCGATTAATCCGAGCGCCGCCTTTCCCCAAGCTGCCAGGCGTCGAATAATGCGAGCGCGCGCTAAGTTTCTTCTGCGCGATTTGTGAATGAGACGTGCGCATGCATTACTCGCCGCCCGGAGGAATGCGCCGGTTGTCTGATATGTGCGCCTCTCAAGAGGCCAGCCGGGATTTCAAACGAACGAGCCCTGATATTTCAAATGCAAGAACCGCGCGAATCGGTTACGCACGCGTGTCAATGGCTGGTCGCGCTATTCAATACCTGGTAGACAACCGCTCCGCGCATAAGCATGAATTCAAGCCCGATACGGATACTCAGTCGGCGACTAATAGAAGTTTCTATCTTTAGGCAGATCGAAATAATTGAGAAAAAAGTCGGTGCCGTCGTGTGATTGTCGCGTCGCCCGAACAGAATGTTTTACGAAGCGCCTTCCAGATCGCGCGTGAAGCGGCGAACGTCGCCTGAACGTCCGGCGGCGATAATCAAATCGCCCGCCTTTAATCTTCTGTCAGGCGAGATTGGAGCGAAACCGCTATCAGGATCGGAACCATTCTGGACCGCGAGCACCGTAACCGAAAAGCGGGCGCGCGGATCGAGCTCACGTAACGTGCGCCCATTGGCGGACTCAGCAATACGGATCCGCGCCACGCGATAACCGGTGGCCCAAAAGATGTTTGGATCACGCGTCGCCAGGCTGGACAATGAGACCGTCACACGATTGAAGGCCTGCGCGATGTGATGGCGTGAGACCAGCCCGAGGAAATCGCGGGCGTGAAGATCGCCCACCACCGGCAATTCCTCGAGTGCCTCGTACTCCATCAATTGCGCGGCCTCGTCGAGATTCGAGGCGGGCGTCACGATGGGACAGTTCTGCCGTCCGAGGTCATACGCGTTGACCAATGGACCCAGTTCGGCACCGCTGGCGAGCATTCCGAGCAAGTCACGGGTCACCACCAATCCGACCAGCGCGCCGTCGCTGTTGACGACTGGGAGAGTCTGCTGCGAAGTGTCGCCGGCCGCCCGCAGCACATCGGCGAGCGAGGCGTTGGCGTGCAGCACATCGACGTTCTTGCTCATCACGGAACTGACCAGGAGTTGCGTCAGCACCAGCCGGTCCTTGCCGATTTCGAGGGTCTTGCCTTCGCGTGCCAATGAATACGTATCGATCGATTCGCTCTCAAGCCATCGCGAGACAATCAGCGCGGTGATAACCGCGATCATCGCCGGAAGCGCGATCGCGTAATTGAGCATCGTCATTTCGTAGAGCAGAAAGATCGCAGTCAGCGGCGCATGCGTGACACCCGCGAGAAAAGCCCCCAATCCAACCAAAGCATACGAACCACGCGGGCCGGTCAGTCCCGGCAGGATCAGGTACGAAACCTGCTGAAAGGTACCGCCGGCCATGGTGCCGATAAAAAACGTCGGGCCGAAAATGCCACCGGGCGCGCCACTGCCGAGCGATAGCGAGCTAGCGACGAACTTCGCGGCGGTAAGCGCGGCCAGCAGGAACAAACCGAACTCGCCCGCGAAAGCCGCGTTGATCATCGGATAGCCATCGGAAAGACTTTGCGGCAGGGCGATCGCGATCGCGCCCACAATCGCGAGGCCGGCCAGCAGCTTGGCCTGCTTCGGCATCCGCAAGTGGCGTATGTAGGCGCTGGTCCCGTGAAAAAAACGAATGTAGGCGGCCGACAGAAGCCCCAGCAGCACGCCCATGATGGCGTAGCTCAGCATCTCCCAACCGCTTTTGATCACAAACGGCATCGGATGAAACACCGACGCGTTGCCCAAAATCGCACGCGAGGTGAGCACTGCGCTGAAGGTCGTGATCAGCATCAGCACCAAATTGGGCAGTTCGGTGTGACCCAGCAGGACGATCTCCAAGCCGAACATCAGGCCGCCGACGGGTGCGTTAAAAGTCGTCGCGATACCCGCACCGGCTCCCGCCGCCACCAGAACTTTCGCCTTGTCCGCCGAGCGCCGCCGGAATTGAGCTATTGCCGAACCGATCGCACCGCCGATCTGCGCAATCGGCCCTTCGCGGCCGACCGAGGCTCCACATCCGAGCGAAATCGCCGCGCCAATCGCTTTTAGAAAAATCCAACTTCGTTTGATCCGCGCATCGCCCAGGTTGACCATTTCGAGAAAATTCGGGAAACCGTAACCAAGCATGTCGGCAGGAAAGAAATAATCCAGAATCAGCAGCAATACACCGCCGCTGACCAGGATGAGCGGGATCAATAAGGCGCTCAGCGAGTAAGTGCGGATACGCAGCACGTCCCATTCGAGGCTGCGAAAGACCCATGAAAAAAAAGCGATAAGCTCACGAAAGCCGAGGTTGCCCAGCGCCGCCAGCACGCCGACCGCAACCGCCATCAGAATCAGGTGCAGGTACTCGTATTGATCGGCGCGCATCGCGAGCGTCGGGCTGCGCATCAGGGCTTCCGTCGCCGCGCCAGGAGTTATCGTCGCGGAATTTGAGCTCAAACCGCCAGAAACCGATGCACTACCTTGAGGAATTCGTCAAGCTGGTCATGATGAACCCAGTGGCCGGCGTTCTTGATTGTAACTAACTGGGCGGTGCGGAAGGCGTCGAGGCGCCCGTCTCGTTCCCAATCCCCCGCCCATGAGGAATCGCCGCGCACCAGCAGCATCGGGCAACGGATGCGGTTCCAAATCTGGGTCGCGTCACGCAGATTGAACATGTAGGGCGAA
>JBOHWM010000014.1:0-6638 GCA_050736555.1 Binataceae bacterium (SeqCode) | reverse complement strand
CAGCGGAGGCACCGTCTCAGATAAACAACTCGAACATTATGAAGCCGTCCGCCGTATCAGGCGCGATCGCGCCAACGCTCAACTCGGCGGCATTGCAAGCCGCCAAAGTCAGCGCGTCGGGCGGATCGATGAACGCATCCCTGTCGTCCGGGACATATCCTTCGATGATGCGTCCGCTCGCCTCGGGTCAAGCGGACCAGCACGCACAAAAAGCCGAACTGGAGGCGATGCTGAGCAGACTGACGCCGAGGGATCGCCACAAATTCAAGATAGCGTCGAGTAGATTTCCGTCGTTCTGCCGCGACTGGCAGCGGAAATTACGCGCGCGCGAGGTCAACAATCTTTCCCATTTGAAATTCCAGGAACGTGACGGCTGGGAAAGCGCAACCTACGTCGGTTATGGGCCGGTTCAGACCTGTCTGTGCAAGGAATCCCGCGAGGGTATCCCGATCGGCAAGGTCACTTATCAGGAATTCAGTTATTATTTGGCCGGTAAGACTGTAGACCAGGCCGAGCATGCCACGCCGCGCATCATCGGCACGACCAACACGCTCGAAATCTTTAGCTGGGACAAGAACCGCTGGTTCTACTGAACGATAAAGCAGCGCTCTGGCCGCGCTTCTTCCACCGCTGTCTCGGCACGCACGCCAGCCGGCATTTGGCCTGCGCGCTAGTTCAGTTCTTTGCTGCTGTAATCGAGAATGCGGCGCGCAACGATCATCAAATTGATCTGCTGCGTACCTTCAAAAATGTCGTTGATTTTGGCGTCGCGCATCCACTTTTCGACCAATACCCCGCGCGAATAGCCGAGCGGTCCCAGCAGTTCGACCGCCTTCTGCGTGATATGAGTGACGGCCTTGCCCGCTTTGGCCTTGGCCATTGAGGCCTCGAGGCTGTTGCGGATTCCCATATCGAGCATCCAGGCAGCTCGCCACGTCAGCAGCCGCGCCGCCTTGAGTTGCATCTCCATTTCCATGAAGTCGCGCTCGGCCCCGATCAGACGGCGCGGCGAAAGCCCATAACGAATCGGCACGTTGTGATCGGCTAGAAAATCACGCACGAATTCGAGCGCGGCGCGTCCCACTCCAATCGCCATCGCGGCGACAATTGGCCGGGTCGCGTCGAACGTCGCCATCACATCCTTGAAACCACCGCCCTGGGTTCTGACCTCGGCACTGCCGAGAAGATGGCCGGCGGAAATACGGCAGTTGTCGAATACGATCATGGCGGTGTCGGAGGCGCGGATACCCAGTTTGTTTTCAACGCGCACCACCGACATCCCCGGCGTATCATGTTCGACCACGAACGGCTTGATGCCGGCACGCCCCGCGCGCTTGTCGACGGTCGCCCAGACCACCACGAAGCCCTCGGACTTTTCCGCCGACATCTGCCCGGCGGTGCAGAAGATTTTGGTGCCGTTTATGACATAGTTATCACCGTCGCGAGTCGCGGTGGTGGTAATCGCCGCCGAATCGGAGCCGCATCCTGGCTCGGTTATCGCCATCGCACCCCATTTCGGCTTGCCCTCGCGAAACCGGCTGAGAAAACGTTCCTTTTGCTCGGGCGTGCCCGCCGCGGCCACCGCCGCGCCGCCCAGGCCTGGATTGGGTATCGACAGGAACAGGCCGGCGTCGCCCCAGCACAGCTCCTCGGTACTGGCGACGGTTTGGAGGTTGCGCGTTCGCGAGCCGTCCTCGTTATCGCCCTGCTTTGAGCGCTCCGCGGCGGCGGCCGGGCCCAGATTTTTCGACGCCGACCACATTGCTTCGAAAAATTGCCACGGTTTCCGATGTTCGTGCTCGTCACAATCGCGCGATATCGGCCGCATCATATGCTCGGCCACGGCGTGATACATTTTGAGTTGATTGAGGATGTGGGGCTCGAATTCGAAATCAATCATGGTGAAAGTTCCTCTTAAACCGTGGCGAGTCCTTCGAGCACCGCAAAGCCGCGCGCGTTACGCAGCCACATCTCGACCGGATGCTCCCGGATGTAGCCGTGACCGCCGAGAATCTGCACGGCGTTATCCGTGACGGTCAGGGACGAAGCGGCGGAATAGTTGCGCGCCTGGTAGCTCTCCACCAACGCATCCTGACCGTGATCGAGACGCGCGGCCGCTTCCCAGGCCAACAACCGCATCGCATCGATTTCTATCGCCATCTCAGCCAGCATGAACGCGATCGCCTGTTTGGTTGCGATCGGCACGCCAAAAGCCCGGCGCTCTTTGGCGTAGTCGCGCGCATAATCGAAGGCGGCCCGCGCCACTCCCACCGCCATCGCGGCCGCCGCCACTCGTGTTTCGCTCAGCAAGCGAGTGAAATTGATACCACTATCGCCGCCCAGTTTCGCATCACGACCGACGTGACAGTTGTCGAGTTTGACTTCGTAAGTGCCAAGGCCCTTCAGGCCCATGTTCTTCTCACGCACGGAAACTGTGACGCCGTCGGCACCGCGCGGCACGATAAATCCTTGCACGCGGTCGGCGTCGCCAGCACCGCCAGTCGCCGCATAAATCAGCAGTTTGTCGCAAATATCCGCAATAGGTACGCCGCACTTGATGCCGCTCAGGCAAAAGCCGGAACCCTCCGCGCGCGCGACGGTTGCCATCGAAGCGGCATCGAAGTCAAACCTGGGCTCCATCAGTGCGGCGCTGGCGGGAACGAAGGCGTCGGTGCCAAAAGCAGCAAGAAAACGCGCCCGTTGCTCGTCGGTGCCCATTTCAAGTACGGGAAACGCGAACAGGCGCGGAGCCAAGGCATGCAACGTGATGGAAAGATCGCCGTAGGCCAGTTCTTCAGCCACCAGGGCGCCGGTTAACGCCGAGCGCGCGTCCCCGTAACCGCCGAATTGCTCAGGAATCTGCCCCCGCACCAGTCCCAATTCCCACAGCCGTGTGATTAGGCCGCCGGGAATTTCATCGGATTCATCAGCCGCTCGCGCGGCCGGTCGGATTTCCGCGGCGGCGAAGGACACCACCGTATCGCGGATCATCCGTTGTTCGTCGGTCAAATCAAAACTGATCATGCTTGGGTGGCGTCCGAAAAGATTTCGGTCATGGCATTCACGCTTATCCTAACCGCACATTTTTGTCATTTTGACGAGAACGCCGTTGACGCTCGCGTTCACGTGCGCGCTGGTATTTTTTCGCATCGTCCTCAACCCGGGACGGTGGCGCCATCGGCTTGCGCAGCTTGCGGATCAGGCTGGACTTTGCCGAGTTTTTTGTTGAAGGCGGTTTGCGCTTCGGACCACGCTTGCGCGGCTTGTTAGAGGTTCTGGAAGTCATGGTGGCGTCCCGGCGGAAGAGGTCTCGCAAAATTCACACTGACTGGTCCAAACCGATAAAACTAAGTTGAAGGCCGGTAACGCCGCCAGCATTCGCACGCCGGGAAAAAAAGCGGTCATGCGCGCATCGCGTACACGGCCCGACGCTGATAATGGAATCGCGCCGCAAACCGCATCCCTCCAATTGATCGCGCAGTATAGATCGCAAGCTTAGATACGCCTTGCCTGGCCGGCCAGGGCGGATATGGTCGCCGCCGCCGGGTATTTCAGCAAAGCGCTCGGCCAGATCGCTATCAACTTCGAAGCAGCATCCTTCGATTGCCGGACCCATGGCCGCGCGGATAACGTTGGGCCTCGCCCCCAACCGGCGCATCGCGGAGACACCTTCCGCCGCGATTCCGGCAAGCGTGCCGCGCCAGCCCGCGTGCAAGGCGGCGCAGATGCGCTGTACCGGGTCGGTCATCAGGACCGGCACGCAGTCGGCGGTGAATATTCCTAACGCGACTCCCGCCATTGCCGTCACCATTCCATCGCCGTCTTCAAGTGCGCTCTCAGCTACTTCGATAGTCCGAACCGTGGCGCCATGCACTTGCCGGAGCCGCGTGATTCGGCGCAAGGGAAATTGCTCATTGAAACGCCGCCAATTAAGCTCGACTGCCGACCGTTGATCGCCGATCCAGCCCGCCAGATTGAAACTGCCGTAAGGACCGCTGCTGTAGCCGCCGGTCCTGCCGAGAAATGCCGCGTGCGCTCCCGGCGTATGCCACGGGGGTAACGCGGTTAGTTCCGCGGGCTCACGCAATGCTGTCGATAACGCACTCATTGCCGGTTGTCGTGTCGATTCAGGATAAACTATAATCGTGATCTTTGGAATTTGCTTTTAGGGCGTTCTATGAATGGTTACCAATATCTGCTTGAGCGAAATCGCCTGATGCACCGGCTGGAGGACGAATTCAAGAAACTCGAACATCTGCCGGAAGCGCAACGAAATTTGGAGATCAATCGGCTCCAGGCGCAATTCGACGTGCGGCTAAAGGAATTGTACGCGCAAATGGCCGACGAATATCCCGGCGAGCGCGTAGTCAAAGCGCGGCCGTTGTCCGAATCACGCTAACCGCGCGTAGTTCAAAGCTGAGGGGGCGGTGGATCGTTCAATCAGTATCCGCGGGGTCCGCACCCACAATCTTCGCAACATCTCGCTCGAAATACCGCATCGCCGCCTGACCGTTGTAACGGGGGTGTCCGGCTCGGGCAAATCGAGCTTGGTGTTCGATACGATTTACGCCGAAGGGCAGCGCCGCTATGTGCAAAGCCTGTCCACATACACGCGGCTATTTTTGGAACGGATGGAACGGCCGGACGTGGAGTCGATTTCCGATATTCCACCGGCGCTGGCACTGCGCCAGAAAAATACCATCAAGAACGCGCGCTCGACCGTCGGCACCGTCACGGAAATCAGCGATTATCTGCGGCTGCTCTTTGCCGCGACCGGCAAGACCATCTGCCCGCGGTGTCATACGGAGGTCACGCGTGACACTACCGACGGCGCCACGGCGCGCGTGAACGCCACGCCCGGCCTTTATCTTTTTCTCGCACCCTTCGAAACTGGCTCGCGATCGCTGGCCGAAGCCTGCGCCTATCTGGTCCAGAACGGCTATCACCGCATCTATCATTCGGATCGAATTCTGGAGACGGCGGAAATTCCTGAAAGCCTGAACCAGGACGTGATTGGTAACGCGCTGATGGTGGTGATCGATCGTGTTGCCGTAGGCGACGGCACGACGGATCGGGTGCGCGAGGCGCTCGAAAAATCCTTCTACCTCGGCGGTGGACGCGCACGCGTCGTGCGAGTCGTGCGTGAAGATGGCATTTTGCGCACCGAGGACGTGATCGAGCTGGACCGGCGCTTCAACTGCTCGCGATGCGGCGTTGGCTTTCCGGAGCCCAGCCCCGCGTTGTTTTCATCGAATAGTCCGATTGGCGCATGCCCGGAATGCGAAGGGTTTGGACGCACGGTCGAGCTCGACCTCGAAAAGGTGTTGCCCAACCCGCGGCTTTCATTGCGCCAAGGTTTGGTCGCCCCGTGGCGCACTCCGGCTTACCGCGAAATGCATCAATGGATGCTCAAGTGCGCGCGTAGCGCGCGTATCCGTACGGCCGTCGCGTTTGCCGAGATGACCGCTGAGGAGCGGTCCTGGCTGCTCGATGGGGAGCCGCGCCGCGAGGGGCAAAACTGGGACGAGCACTGGCCGGGAGTGCGCGGGTTTTTCCACTGGATGGAACGCCGGCGGTACAAGACGCACGTCAGGATTCTGCTCGCACGTTATCGCCGCTTCGTGCCTTGCGCGGTATGCGGTGGAACCAAATTGAAGCCCGACGCGCTCAACGTAACCGTCGATGGCAAGTCTGTCGCCGCGATCGGCCAGATGGCGGTGCGTGATTTACCCGCGTGGCTGGAAAAACTCGGCGCCGATCGTGCGATTGCCGCACGGGCCGGCGTGGTTTTGCGCGAATTGCGTAATCGCATCGGCTATTTGATCGAAGTGGGGCTCGGGTACCTATCACTGGAGCGGCAGGCGCGTACGCTCTCCGGTGGTGAAGCGCAGCGCATTCATCTGGCCAGCGCGCTCGGCAACCTATTGTCGCACACCCTCTACGCGCTTGACGAGCCTACCGTAGGCTTGCACGCGAGCGATTCGCGCAATCTGCTCGGGGTCTTACGCCATCTGCGTGATTTGGGTAACACCGTGGTGGTGGTGGAACATGATCCCACGATGATCGCGGGAGCAGATTTCGTGGCCGAACTGGGACCTGGCGGCGGCCGCGAAGGCGGACAACTATTGTACACCGGCGCACCCAGGAAGACGCGCGCGAACCGGACTGATGAAACACCCGGGCGCGTGCTGCTGATGCGCGCGATGTCGCGCCAACATCGTTTCACGCGGCGGGATTCGGCTGTACGAATTGTCGGCGCGCGCGAAAACAATTTGCACGGCCTCAACGTCTCCCTTCCACTTGGACGGCTGATCTGTCTCACCGGCGTATCCGGTTCAGGTAAATCGACGCTGCTCGAGAACGTGCTTTACAACAATTATTTGCGCCATAGCGGCGAACCAGTGAGCGAAGTTGGCGCTTGCGAACGCATCGACGGCCTCGAGCAAATCGGCGCAATGGTGCATATGGGACAGGAGCTACCCGCGCGCTCGTTGCGCTCGAACCCGGCGACGTATCTGAAAATTTACGACGAGATCCGCAAGCTCTTCGCCTCTAGCCCGGAAGCGCGCCGCCTGGGGATCAAGCCCCGCGAATTTTCCTTCAACGTCGAGGGCGGCCGGTGCAGCCGATGCCAGGGA
>JBOHWM010000013.1:0-2332 GCA_050736555.1 Binataceae bacterium (SeqCode) | reverse complement strand
CAATATCATTATCGAGCGCTCGCCCGACATGGATTGTCACAGAACCGCGGAGCGGAAAGCGTTCGCCACCGGTCGCCATCAGGCATGGCCCGCCCGCCGCACCGTCCCCGCGAAACGGCGACGCCATTGCGGTGCTTGCAATCGTGTTTCCTCCGGCTGAGGCGGCTTGCAACACCGGTTGCACGACGGTGCGCGGTGCCTGTGCACTCGGCCGCAGATGAAACACCAGCTCATAATTGCCGATATGAATATGATCGCCTTCGTTCAGCGGTGCGGTCTCGATGCGGCTGCCGTTAACTCGTGTGCCGGCCTGAACCGCGAGATTACGAATGAAGTATTCGGCGCCACGGCGCTCAATTACGGCATGGCGCGCCTGCACGCCGGTATCGCCGAAGAGGCCTATCGGGTTTTCCTCAGCCCGCCCAATCATCGTGGTTGGTGCCTCGAGGCGGAACTGCCGGCCGCGCAGCCGTCCTTCGGTGACCGCCAGCCACGCCGTTTTGGTCAGCTCCTGCACCAGTCCGATGAACAGACCGATAGCGAGGCCGACCGCGCACAAACCCAGAAGTCGGGGCAGTATTCCGCCACCGCTCAAGGCCCCGATCAGATCGAAGCTGAATCCGCCAATGAATCCGCCGACGACACCGCCAACCGCTCCCTTGAGGATATTGGTGCGCGAGGCGGAGACGAGCCCAACGCCCGCACCCAATAGCAGACCCATCAAAGTCCAACTGAAAACACGAGCGACGATCAGGTATGCGATCGAACCCTGTTGCCCCGGCCGCCAGCCGCCGAGCGTAAGGAAATAGGTGAAAACGCGATCGGAGAAATAGTTGGCCACCAGCCCAAGAAAAAAGCATACGACGAAACCGATGAGGCAACGCCGCCTTACCGCCGGAGTCCAGGAGAGCGTCTGCAAATCCGCCGCGTTGATCAACCCGCCAATCAGTCCGGACAGGATCGCCATCGCGACGAAACTCGCCACGAATTCTCCCGCCGTCATTGCCTGGGTAAGCGAATGGCCATGGGTGGTGATTTCCACCGGAAGCCATCCGATCGCACCGCCAATCAAGCCGGCACCAGCCTTGAAAATCAGCTCGCGCCGATCTACCGCGCTGTTTGTCGACATCCGTTCCACCGGTCAATATTACAATCGGGGCCGCCCATGATAATACGCCCACGACGTAACTGAATCCCACGGCGGCGCTGGCGCGCTATGACCTCGCGGGTTGCCGATGGATGAGCAAAGTTGCATCATCCGAAGCGTGATAGCGGAGCTTCAGGAGATCGCGCATGGCTGACAAATCGCTCATCCCGGAACCATTCGGACCACTCCAGGGCGTTCGTATTGTGTCGACCGGCTCGCTGATCGCGCAACCGTTCGCCGCGGAACTGGCGGCCGAAATGGGAGCCGAGGTTATCCAGGTGGAACGGCCCGGCCATGGCGACATCGGCTGGCGCACACTTGGTGTCCAAATAGAGGGCGTCGACGGCGGTCCGGGAGTTGCCAGCAGTTGGCTGCAGGAGCGGCGCAACGTGCTCTGCGTCTCGCTGGATTTTTCCAAGCCGCGCGGACGCGAACTCTTCTTAAAGCTCGCGGACACCTGCGACATCTGGATGGAGAGTTCCAAACCCGGCAGCTATCCGCGCTGGGGTCTCGACGATGACACCATGCGACGCAACAATTCCAAGCTGGTCATCGTGCACGTGTCCGGCTATGGCCAGCACGGCCATCGCGATTACGTCCAGCGCGCTTCCTATGACGTTGTTGGCCAAGCCTTCGGCGGCAACATGTACCAGACTGGCTATCCTGACAATCCGCCAAGCCGTGCGGCGCCGTGGACCGGCGACTATATCACGGCGCTGTTCACGCTATGGTCGTCGCTTGCGGGTCTCACCTACGCGCGCGCCCATGGCAAAGGCCAGTCCGTTGACCTGGCTCAATATGAGGCGATTCATCGTGTCATCGGCGGCACCATGATCGAGTATTTTCAAAAAGGGCTGGTACGCGAACGTACTGGCAATAAGGCGCAGGGCTTTCAGCCACTCGACAGCTTTCAGACCAGCGACGGATGGATCGTGATGGGGGCGCTGACCGAAGTCTACAACCGTCTTTTGAAAGCGATCGGATTGGATTCCGCCGATCCTCGATGGCAGAGCGCGCGCACCAATCTGGAATCGATTGAAGGGATCGAATTCGATGCGATTTTGCGCGGATGGATCAATGAGCGCTCCACTGCCGAAGTCGTGCGCGCCTTCAACCAAGCGCAGGTCCCGTGCGCGCCAATAATGACAGCGAAAGATATGGCTGAGGATCCGCATTACCAGGCGC
>JBOHWM010000012.1:0-3033 GCA_050736555.1 Binataceae bacterium (SeqCode) | reverse complement strand
AGCGGCGCGAGCAGGCGAGTCCGCGAGCTGCGTTCAGGAACAACGAGTCTGCGAATCGCGTTTGAGAATACGGATACCACTCCCGGCCGTTGGTGAAATCGTGCTCTTTGCGCACGATGGCCGTCTGTTCGCCCATCGCGTGATCGAATGCCGTAACGATAACGGTTCGATCGAATTGGTCACGCGCGGCGACGCTTTGTCCGCATGCGACCCTCCCGTAGCGATTGCGCAGGTGCTCGGCCGTGTGGCTGCGATCCGCCGTCACGGTCGTCCGATTCCCCTCAATCCCCAGCGCGCTTCGCTTCCCACGCGCTTGATAGGCCGTGCGGTGCGGCAAGGCAGTCCCTTGCGCCGTGCGATCCTCAAACTGCACGCGCTTCACGCCCGGACCCGCGTCTGATGGAAGCTTCGGTAAATTTGCTCGCCGGACGTTACGAGACCGTGGTCGAAATCGGCGGGCTACCCATCACCATTTGTACGGATGACTACAATTTCGCCCTGATGCTGGAGCGTCGTTATGCCAATTTTATCGGCACTCATAGCAAAGGCGTCATTAACCTCGAGGTCGAGATCATTGCGCCGTCCGCGTCCGGCGCCGATGACCCACTTGAAGTCAGCGTCGAGCATGGTCGTTGGCTGATGCGGCGCGGGGATTTTCAGGCCGAATGGAATCCCTTGAACAACCGCGGGCGTGTGCGCCAGGCGGCCAGTCCGTACGCGATCGACTCCGTTTTGCGCATTATTCATAGCCTCGTGCTGACCGCTGGCGACGGCTTCCTGTTGCATTCTGCCAGCGCAATCAGAAACGGCCGCGCCGCGTTGTTCTCCGGCGTTTCCGGTGCCGGCAAGACCACCATCTCACGCCTGGCGCCGCGCGACGTAACCTTGCTCACGGACGAAATCTCCTACGTGCGGATGCTCGGAAGCCAATATCACGCGTTCGGCACGCCATTCGCCGGCGAATTGGGTATTCCGGGGGAAAACGTTAGAGCGCCGCTGGCGACGCTCTATTTTCTCAAGCAAGGCCGGGAGAACCGTAGCCGTCCGCTCGCCACGGCAGTTGCGGCGCGGATGTTGTTGCGCAACGTGCTGTTCTTCGCGGACGACAGCGATCTAGTCGAACTCGCATTCGCCCGCGCCTGCGACTTTGTCGAGCGTGTGCCGGTCTGCGAACTGACCTTCCGGCCGGACGCTTCCGTATGGGATTTGATTCAATGAGCGAAAAATACATCAGCCCGGGCCGCAACACTCCGTCCAGGATGCTGGGTGGAGAAATGATCGTGATGTCGGTCAGCGATTCGACCCTGTTCAACCTTAATCCGACCGCGAGCGCGTTATGGCAGGCGGCCGACGGAACCACTCCGCTGAGCGAAATTGTCAAACGTCAAATCGTGGCAAATTTTTCAGTCGAATTTGACGAGGCTTACCGCGACGCGCTGACCTTTGCCGAAGAACTCGCGCGCCACGGTATCTTGCGCATCACGGATGAGCCGGTCCGCCGGGAGCAGCCATGAGCGGATTGATGGAGCAGTTGAACGCCAAGGCCATCGAACTTGGCATACCGCTGGGCGTTCACCTGGATTTGACCTATCGCTGTAACGAGCGTTGCGTCCATTGCTACCTGGATCATGATGACCTGGGTGAAATGACCTATGACGAGATTCATCGGCTGCTGGGGCAAATGGCCGCGGCCGACGTCTTTATCCTGACTTTGAGCGGCGGCGAGCCGATGATGCGCAAGGATTTTTTTCCCATTTTGCGGCGCGCGCGCGAATTGAATTTCAACGTCAAGCTCAAAACCAACGCCTTGCTGATTCATGAGCGGGAAGCGGAACTGATTAACCAGCTTGGCGTTGACGATATCCAGGTCAGCATCTATTCGCATCGGGCCGAAGTCCACGACGCCGTCACCAAGGTCAAAGGCTCGCTCGAGCGTTCGCTCAAAGCCATCCGCTTCATGGTGTCGCATGAACTGCGGGTCACCATGGCGACTCCGCTGATGCGGCAGAATGTGGCCGACTATCCGCAGGTGCAAGTGCTGGCGGGTGAACTGGGCGCCCGCTTTGAACTTGACCCCACCATCACGCCGCATATGAACGGCGATCGTTCGCTGCTCAGCCTCAACGTTGCGCGCGAAGATTTATCCCGCGTGCTGCATGACGAAAGCGTGGTTGGCAACGTTGCGGAATTCTGTGCGCCGCCGGCTCCCGACGAGGATGCGCTGGATGCGATCCCGTGCAGCGCGGGCCACAGCTACTGTTATATTTCGCCCTATGGCGAGGTCTATCCATGCGTGCAGTTTCCGCTGCCCAGCGGCAACGTGCGTCATCAGGAGTTCCTCGATATCTGGAAGAACTCGCCCCAGCTCAACGAAGTCCGCGGCATCCGCGCGCGCGACCTGCCGGTCTGTTCGACCTGTCCGCACGTGGGTTCGTGCAGTCGCTGTCCGGGGCTTGCCTACAAGGAAGGCAGTATGCGTGGACCGTCCTCGGCGGATTGCGAGAAATCCTATGTCCGTAGCGGCGTCCCTAGCGCCGCGATGATGCGCCGCGCCGCCTCGTAACCGCTCGACCGTACTCAGCATAAGGGCAAGTTCGGCTCGCTCAGCGGCTTTTAGCCCGCACGCCCGTCAGAGCACCCCTCCGGTTTGTCATCCCGATCGCACCAGGGAATCTCAGCACAAGCTCACTTGTCATTCTGAACGGAGTCTGCCATTAGCGGAGCCGAAGGCGGAGCGAGCAAGCGAGCCCGTCAGCTACGTATTGAATAAGTGAAGAACCCCGGAAAAAGAATCGGAAACACAGAGTAATCCGGGATTCTTCGCCGCGCTCAGAATGACAAAAGGGAGGTCCGCCGATGAAGCTTCACAATTTTTTCAGGTCCTCAGCCAGCTATCGCGTCCGCATCGTGGCAAATCTGAAGGGCATCAGTTACGAATACGTGTCCGTCAATCTCATGCGGCGCGGATCCCATACGCCCGAATACCTGGCGCTGAATCCGCAAGGCGTGGTGCCGACGCTCGAAGATGATGGC
>JBOHWM010000011.1:0-3577 GCA_050736555.1 Binataceae bacterium (SeqCode) | reverse complement strand
CACTTCTCGTCCGACCCCGCGGTAACGATCGCTCGTGCGCCAAATTCTCGCAGCAGTTGAATCGAAGCGGTGCCGACGCCGCTCCCACCGCCTTGGATCAACGCCGTCTGACCCGGCTTGATTCCCGCTAGCATGAACAAGTTCAGGTATGCGGTCAGATAGACCTCGGGCAAGGCGGCGGCTTGCTCGTCGCTGAGCGACGCCGGAACATGCATCGCTGAACCGTAATCGACCACGACCTTTTCCGCATAACCGCCGCCGGGTAAGAGCGCCATCGCGCGCTCGCCGACGTGCCATCCCTTAACCGCGCTTCCAATCGCCGCGACTTCACCGGCACATTCGAGACCAAGAATCCGCGAGGCGCCCGGAGGTGGAGGATAATTGCCCTGGCGTTGTACAAGGTCGGCGCGGTTGATTCCGGCACAGCGAACCTTGATCAGTAATTCGGCGGGTCCCGGCCGAGGCTCGGCGCTCTCGCCGAGCTTGAGCACCGCTTCGTCACCCGGATGGTCGAAGATTATCGCTTTCATGGGAAAGGCGGACGCGCG
Source organism: Binataceae bacterium (SeqCode) (assembly GCA_050736555.1). Taxonomy (GTDB): domain Bacteria; phylum Desulfobacterota; class Binatia; order Binatales; family Binataceae; genus JBOHWJ01. The sequence continues at coordinate 3,029 of JBOHWM010000011.1, read as the reverse complement.
AAGAATCCCGGAGATAATCCGATGCAAAGCCAAACTCCGGGATTCTTCGCTGCGTTCAGAATGACAAAGACTACCTGCGTCCGACCCCAATCATCAGTATTGATTCACGATCGAAACGCCGACGTTTTGAAAATTGGTCATTTCCTCAAGCACGCGCGAAGCGGCGTCGAGTCCGATGGTCTCGGTGATCATTTCGCGCGGGCGCAGCTTCTTCGAGGCGACCATCTCGAGCATCTTTGGATAATCCACCGCCGGCATCCCAAGCGAGGTGATTAGCTGCAACTCCATCGTGACCATACGGTCAATCGGAAGCGGCACTTCACCCTTTTCGGCGGAGGTCGTGAGTCCAATCTGGAGCGAACGGCCTTGTTTGCGCAGGCTCAATATGGAGTTGCGGCAGGTGGTCGCGACGCCGAGCGCGTCAACCGCGACATGCGCGCCGCCGTGAGAAATGTCGAATACGGCCAGCGGCGCGTCCTCGACTTTTTTCGCATTGACGACATGTGCGGCGCCGAGCTTTTTGGCCAGTTCAAGTTTGCGGTCGTCGAGGTCAACCGCGATCACATTAGCGCCAATCGCCGACGCAACGTGCACCGCTGACAATCCGATACCACCGCACCCATGCACCGCGACCCATTCGCCCGGGCGGACTTTCGCACGATCGACCACGCCATGATACGAAGTCATAAAGCGACAGCCCATCGAGGCCCCTTCGAGAAAATCCACGTCGTCGGGCATCGGCACCAAGTTGGCATCGGCACTGGGAACGCCGACGTAATGGCCGTAGCCACCCCAATAGGAGAAGCCTGGAATGACGGCATTGGCACATACGTTTGAATTTCCCGAACGACAATAGTCGCAGACGCCGTCGCCCTGGCTGAAGGGCACCAGCACGCGTTGACCCTTCTTGAAATTGCGGGTCTCTTTGCCGACTTCCTCGACTACGCCGCAGAATTCATGTCCCATCACCAGCGGCATCGGCGGGATGAGGCCGATCCAAGCCCAGTCACCCGACCAGGCGTGCCAATCCGAGCGGCATACGCCTTCCGCTTCGGCTCGCACGATCACGCCATTGGGCGGACATTTCGGATCGGGAACATCTTTGACTACCAGCGGTTTGCGCACCGCTTCCATTACTGCTGCTCTCATTTGGATCACCTCGCCTGTGACTTTGATTGAAGTCTAAAAAGCATCCGAACTGCCCGTACTCCGAACGCAACTCGCGGACTCGTTCGCTCGGCTCCGCGTCGCTTCGCCCAGTTCCTTTTTACTCCTATACGCCCGGCACGATCCGCATTTGATATAGCCCCTTGGCGCCGCGGCGGCAAACCGCGACTCCCCTATGGCATTAGCCCATCAGTGTGGCAATCGTCCGTGCGAATTCGCCGGGGTCGGTCGCGTCCACGTCCACCGGATGCAGGTCAACGCCGGCTTCTTCTTGTACGGCCAGCCGTTCGATTGCGCCGTTGACATCACCGATGTAGTCCAGCTCGTTGCGCAGCTTTGGCGTCACCGCGGCGGTACCGGCTTGGGAACCGCCGCTACTCCATGCCTCCTTGATACGATTAACTTCTTCTCCGAAGCCATAGCGCGTCAACTGTTCAGCATAAAACGACCCCATCCGAGCGACGTAGAAGGCAAGCGTGCCGGCCTGCGCATCGTGCGCGCGCTTAAGGTCGCTGGTGATGTGAATCCGGCCGGGCGCCTTGATCTCCACCGCATGCGGGTCGCGGCCGGCCTGGCGTACGGTCGAGCGGAACTCGTCGATGGCGTGCTTGAGGCCGCTTACAGGAATCATCACGGGCATCCAGCCGTCGGCTGCCTTGGCGGTGAATTCGAGTGCGCGCCGATTGAGCGTCGCCAGAAAAATCGGAATATGCCTGCGGACCGGCTCGAAACGCAGGGTGAAGCCGCGGCCGAGCTTAAACAGCTTGCCCTGGTAATTGAGCGGCTGTCCGGCCATCAACATATTGATGATCTCGACATATTCGCGCATACGCGTGAGCGGCGGATGAAATTGCACGCCGTGGAAATGCTCTATGACATTCGGCCCGCTGGTGCCCAGGCCAATGATCATGCGGCCGCCACTAAGCTCGTCGAGCGTGCCGAAATGCTGCGCCAGCGCGGCGGGCGTGCGCGAATAGACATTAACAATTGACGTCGCGAGCTGGGCTTTGGCGGTATGCTCAGCGATCAGCGTGAGTAAGGTAAAGGCGTCACGACCCCATGCCTCCGCCACCCAGATGGAATGCACACCGGCCTGATCGGCCAGCTTTGCGCGTTCGATCAGCGCCTTGAAGTCAAGTTTGCCCTGCCAGTTTACGCCGATGGTCAGCTTGCGCATCAGATGAAACTCTCCTGCTTTGCCGGTTTTGATCTATTCACGCTTTAGCGCTCACGGGCCACGATTGTCGAGCGCTCAGTTTCAATAGGCCGGAGGGCTCCGCTGGAAATTCGTTGGCGGGCATGATTTAGAGAATTGCATCTCCAATCATTTGCTGACGCGTTCCTCAGGCGGGAGCATCACGATGGCAACAAGCACGATTAGCGAACCGATTTATCAGGTGACGGTCGAAAAGAATGCGCCGATGCGCACGCGCGATGGCGTCACGCTTTATGCCGATATCTACCGGCCCGCGGGCAGTGGAAAATTTCCCGTGTTGCTGGTGCGCACGCCCTATGACAAGAGCGCCGGCATGGCGCTGTCGGAGAAGGACTATTTTCCGCCGCGCGGCTACGTCGTGGTGGTGCAGGACACGCGCGGACGCCATAGTTCGGAAGGCGAATTCTATCCCTTCGTGTACGAAGCCGAGGACGGTTACGACGCGATAGAATGGGCGGCGGGGCTGCCATATTCAGACGGTTCGGTGGGCACGGTAGGCCAGTCCTATTTGGGACTGGTGCAGTATTTCGCCGCGGTCACGCGCCCGCCCTATCTTAAGGCGATGTGCCCGGTGTCAGGGCCGGTTACCTATTTCGATAATTTCACCTACCGGCGCGGCGCTTTCGAATTGGCATGGGTGCTGGCC
>JBOHWM010000010.1:0-3394 GCA_050736555.1 Binataceae bacterium (SeqCode) | reverse complement strand
CGTATGGGGTTCCGATTGAATTGCCGGCAGGCCTGATTGCGCACATCCAAAACGACTGGCGGAGCATTGCGATTACCATCACCGGCCGCGAACAGGCGATTCGGGCTGAAGCTCAAGTGAGACAACGGGCAGGCGAGCTTATCCAGATGGTTGATATTAATCGCCCCACGTATGTCAATCAGATAAAGCCCATCGCCTGACGCTGGAGCGGGAGTGGCGACCGCGGCGGCTGGCGCGGCCTGTGGGTCCTTGTTTGATTGGCTGGGAGGTTTACCGTCATGCCCTGGCTTCGTGACGGGGGTGGGCTCAGCGGCGGGAGCTGCGTTAGGCGGAGTGCTTGTCTGCGGCTGTGAAGGCGGCGACGGTTCAGGCGTGAGCGCAAGCGCCAGCCGGTTGCGGTCAAGCCAGGTCAAATCCGCCAGCTTATAGGAGCCGCCAAAGCTCGCTATCGAATGTCCTTGGCCTTTGGAAATTAAATCACGTAAAACCACTGAGAGCTGGTTCCGCTTTGGCTCCACCACCGCCGTTGCCAGAGTCATTCCACCCGGACTGATAGCTACATTCACGATATGGCCATTGAGTGCGGCGCGGCCGAAATCGGCGGCAATCACCTGCCGACTGGAAAGATCGGTGCCGCCGAAGCCGATTACGACCGTATGGCCGTTAACCAGGCCCGCCAAACCAATCCCGCTGCCGTTGAGCAGCCACGATGGAGCGGAGAGTGGAATGAAGCCGGGCGGAAGCTGTGCCAGTCCCAGCACCTTGATGCCGTCGGTGATGCCAAGCGTCGCCGTATGAGCCGCGTAGTGCGGTAGCGACTTTTTTGGCTGGCGGGCACCGCAGCCCGCCACGAATAGAATTGCTGTTGCGATGATCGGCGCTAGGACAGACCGGCGCATGAAAAAAGGCTACTGTAACTTGTCCGTGAGATAAACGGATCGGAGAAGGCGATGAAGCTTTTGCCTAAGATTTCGCTCGGGCGTGAAGCGCGGCTCGGCGCGCTGGTGGCCGTGCTGCTCGCCGTGGGCGCTGTATGCATAAATTTCGGCTGGCTGACCCCCGGGATAGTGTTACTGGTGGTGGCTGCACTTGCCGTAACGGCTTTTATCATATTTGTAGTACGTCCGGCCCGCATACCGCGTAATGCCGTGCTGGTCCTCAGAATCGCCGACGGCATCCGCGAAGACGCGCCCCGTTCTCCGTTCGAGCAGTTGCGCAGCCGCGGAATGGTCACCCTGTTGAATCTGCGCAAGGCGCTTGAGGCGGCGGCGTCAGACCACGCCGTCAAATCAATCGTGGTCACGGTCGCAACCCCCGGCGTTGGCCTCGCGGTCGCGCAAGAGATCCATGACTTGTTGCGCCATCTGCGCAAGGCCGGCAAGCGCGTAATCGCGGTGATGGAAGGTGACGCGATTACCGTTCGGGATTACCTGATTGGATGCGGCGCGAGTGAGATTGTCGTTAACCCTGACAGCGCCTTCATGATGCTGGGAATGGCGGCGGGCGGCGTCTTTTTGAAAAACGCGCTGGAGCGGGTCAAGGTTCAGGCGCAAACGCTGCAATGGAAAGAGTACAAAGGTGCGGCCGAAATGTTCACCCGCGAGGCGATGTCGCCGGAATTGCGCGAAAGCCTCGACGCTATCGTGAAAGATTGCAAAAGCGCGTTGGCGGAAAACGTCGCCGCCGCGCGCGGCCTGGAGACGGCGCGGGCGTCCGAACTGCTCGGCAGCGGCTTCTTGAGCGCGCGCGCCGCCTGCGAGGCGGGACTATGTAATCGTACCGGTTATCTTGAGGACATTCGCGCCGAACTCGCTCCCGAGGGCAAGGAGAAGATTTTTATCGGCCTCGGCCGCTACTTGCGTCACATCGATTACGAGCGTGAACCTAAACGAAGGGCGCGCTTCGCCCTGATCCACGGGCTGGGTCCGGTAATTTCCGGCGAACCGCCGATCGCGGGAGAATTTCTCAGCGGCGAAGCGGTGGCAGGTGAAATCCGGCGCGCGGCATGGGATGAGGCGGTGCGCGCGATTATCTTCCGAGTCAACTCGCCCGGCGGCTCGGCCTTCGGCTCCGACCTGGTATGGCGAGCGGTGCGCGAGGCGCAAAAGCGTGGCAAGCCGGTGATTGTTTCAATGGGTGATGTGGCGGGGTCCGGCGGCTATTACGTCGCGATGGGGGCCGACGCTATCGTCGCCGAGCCCGTCACTATCACCGGCTCAATCGGCGTGCTCTACACCAAGTTCAGCTTGCGCAGCCTGTTATCTGAGCTGGGCATTGGCCTCGATGCGGTCAAGTCGGACGAGGTCAGCGACGCGCTTTCGATGTCACGCGAAATGAATGAACGCGAACTGGCGCAGCTCAACCGGGTCGTTGGAGAGTTATATGAGAACTTTACGACAAAGGTGGCGGAAGGGCGCAAGTTGAGTCCCGAAGAAACCGAAGCTGTCGCGCGCGGACGGGTGTGGAGTGGTATGGCGGCCAAGGCGCATGGTCTCATCGACGAGCTCGGTGGGTTGGGGCGCGCGATCGAAATTGCTCGCGAAAAAGCCGGCCTCAAGCCACACGAACAGCACGAACTTGTGCCTTATCCCTCACCGGGTCTGCTTAGCGCGCTCAATCAAACCATCGCACGCGGACAGATGTTGTCGCTTGAAATTACCGGGCCTATGCGAATTACCGCACGCATCCTAGGCATTCGTCCCCGATGGGCACCGCCAATGATCGAACTGCTGTTGCGCGGCGGCATCACGATGCTGTGCCCACTCTTCGACGCTTTCAGCAACGGGCCGTGAGCGCTTATTGCTGTAGTTCTTCGCGGATCGAATACATCTTCTGGCGTGCCTCGGAGATGTAAGCGTCGAGGTTATGACGATGATTGGCGAGGATGCTATCCGGTGAGCCGTCGAGCACGATCAAGGGCTTCATCGCATCCGCTTTGCGCAGCGGATCGATAGTTTCGTTAAACAGCGTGGTGAGCACCGGCTTGGTCTTTTGCGCCTGAGCATACTCACGCTGAACCGCCATCATCATGTAGTACATCACATGCGCATAGCCCTGCGCGTGATAAAAGTAGTCATCATCGTTCCACGGCCGGATTGGCCCGCCGTCAGGCCTGCGGCTCATGTAAAGCATCGCATGACCGTCGCCAAGCAGGTCGGTCCAGGCCTGGAAGAGCCGGATCAACTCCACGTTGCGCTGATTCAATTCTTTCGAGGTGGGCGGATTAGTGCGCAGGCCGGCCACGTAGAGGCGCAAATGACGCACGCCGTCCTCGTACTTGCTTTCCGCCGACGGCAGCATCCAGCGTGTCGCGTCATTGCGGAAATCGGTATCGGCGATCACCAAATTGCGATCGTATTCGTTGGAGGAAACCTTGGTGAGATGGTCTTTGAAC
>JBOHWM010000009.1:0-9959 GCA_050736555.1 Binataceae bacterium (SeqCode) | reverse complement strand
TCGCCGGCGTAATAACCCTCGTCGTGGCCGACCTTTTTGAGCAACTCGCGCAGGTCGAGGTCACGCGCTTGCTCGGTGAGTTCATGCAGTACGCGTCCGCCCGCGCGCTCCGCTTCGCCCAAGGTGTTGAGAAAGGTTTCGAGTTGAGCATCCATGATGAATTATCCCGCGCTTCCGTGCTGGTTTGTTTCAAGCTTATCATGCACCGGCCGCCACGTTCACATCCGCGGCACCAACGGACAATAAACCTCTCCACGCATCTCCGGACGGATTAACACCCGCCCGACGTCACGCAGCAGCGGAGCCAGCGTTCTGGGCCATGGCGCGGAGGCGCGGTCAATCACCTGCGCGCCGAGCAGTTGTCCGATGATGCCAGGCCGATGCGGCAATTCTTCGATGCGCACCCTCTGTTTGGCCGGAATTTTCGCCAGAGCCTTGACTTCAACCAGCGCGGCGTTGAAATCGCCGAGCTTATCGACCAGCTTGATTGGCAGCGCCTGATTACCCATCCACACGCGCCCCTGCGCGATTTGATCGACCTTCTCAACAGGAATATGGCGGCTTTTTGCCACGATCGAAACGAATTGCTGATAAGTGTCGCCCAGGATTTGATTCTTGAACATCTCCTGCTGTTGCAGTGTGAAATCCGTGAACGAGTCAAACATAGTGGCGTTCGCACCGCGGGAGACCGCGCCATTGTTGATACCAAGTGCCTGTAACGCGCCCGCCACGTTGAATTTGCCGCCCAGCACACCGATTGAGCCGGTAAGCGTGCCTGGGTCGGCGATGATTTTGGCGGCCGGAGTCGAAATCCAGTAGCCGCCCGAGGCTCCATAAGCGCCCATGCTGACCACCATCGGTTTTTTCTTCGCGCAATTGGCGGCCGCGCGCCGGATAAGCTCAGAAGCGATCACCGAGCCGCCGGGTGAGTTGACGCGAAAAATCACCGCGCGCACGCCGCTGTCATCGCGCGCCTGATTGAAGGCCTTGACCATTTCATCCGAACCCATCGCTTCGCCACCCGGCGATAGAATCGGGTCGAAGCCGCCCGAGCCGCGCTGAATCGCGCCGACTCCATAGATTACCGCCACGCGCGGACCTCCGCCCCATGACGAGTAGATGGTTGGTTGCGCATAATCGGCGTAGTCGACCAGCTCGTGATGTTCGCCACGGTAGTTTTTGATGCGCGCGTCGAACTGATCCTCATATTCGAGGCGGTCGAGCAGATGGGCTTTTAATCCGTCCTCGGCGGTCAAGGGCGCGCGATTGATCAGGGCCGTCACCGCGGCGGGAGTCAGATGGCGATGTCTGGCAATGGTGGCGACGATTTGATTGAAGATGTTGTCCACCATCGAAGTGTCTTCCTCAAGCTGGCCCGGCGTGAAATCCTTTTGGGTGAGAATATTGGCGGCGTCCTTGTACTTGCCGATCGCGTCAAATACTGGGGTGACCTTGATCCAGTCGAGGAACCCGCGCGCGAACAGTTCGCGGACGCTCACGCCGAGCAGATTCATCTCTCCGCGCGGCATCATCGAGACCTCGTCGGCATCGCTGGCAACCAGGTAAGGCAAATTGCCGAAGCCCGCTTCACCCGCCGTTTCCAGATACGCCGCGACCCATTTGCCGTGGCTCCTGAACTGGTTGATCATGGCGTCGAGTTCCTGCGCGTCGGCCAATTGCATACCCGGATCGATCACTTTGACCGCGAGCCCGACGAAGCGCGGATCGTTCTCAGCCATCCGCAGCGCGCGCCGGACCGTGTCGAGCGGGGTCTGCGCTCCAGTGACCAGACCCACACGTGACGAGGCGCGCTCGACCACCGGTCCGTTGACGTCGAGCACCAGCACCGAGCCGGGATGATAGCGATGAGACAGCCATTGACTTATCAGGATGGCGACGAACACGATTACGGCCAGCACCACCAGCCGCAACACCCATTTGAACAGTTTTCTCAGCATGCAATCCTCGGCGTTCACCAGGCAATTGACAAAATAATTCCACCGCCCACTCGCTCTCACCTTTGCCGACGGAGGCCAAAGCGGGGTTTACTCGGGCGGGACGAAAAGCTTTCGCACCTTGGCGAGCATAGTTCGCGGCCTCCCGTTAGGGAACGCCGCGCAAGGTTCGTGTTGCCCGATAATAACTATCTGCTGATCAGGGCGTCACAAGCTGATGGGCAGGTTGCGGATGCGTTTGCCGGTCGCGGCGAATAGTGCGTTGCATACCGCTGGTGCGATTGGCGGTGTGCCGGGCTCGCCAATCCCACCCGGCGGCTCGTTGCTGGGCACGATATGGACTTCAACTCGCGGCATCTGGTTTATCCGCAGCACCGGGTAATCGTCGAAATTGCTCTCCCGCACCCGCCCGTGCTTGAGCGTTATCTTGCTCATCAGCGCCGCGGTCAAGCCGTAGACGATGCCGCTTTGCATTTGCGCCTCGATCGTGTCGGGATTGACGAAATGGCCGCAATCGACCACGCATACCACGCGATGGACTTGCGGCTGGCCACTGACGACGCTGACCTCGGCCACCTGTGCGACATAACTTCCGTAGGAATACACCAGCGCTATGCCACGATAAGTCCCGTGCGGCAGCGGCTTGCCCCATCCGGCGCGTTCGGCCGCCAACGTCAGCACTTGCAGATGACGCGGTGACTTCCGCAGCAGCTTGCGCCGGAATTCATAGGGGTCGGCGCCGGCCGCATGCGCCGTTTCATCAATGAAGCTCTCCACGATGAAGCCGGTGAAGGAGTTGCCGACGGAACGCCAGAAACCAACCGGCACGCCCACGTTATCCATCACATAGTCGACCCGTATATTTGGAATCGCATAGGGCAGGTCGGCCGCGCCTTCCACCGAGGTCGGGTCGATGCCGTTATGCACGCGAGCGGGATTGACTCGCGACAGAATCGACGGCGCGACAATCCGATTAGTCCAAGCCAGCAACTCGCCATTGGCGTCAAGCCCGGCACGCAAGCGGCTATAGACGGCTGGCCGGTAGAAGTCGTGACGCGTGTCATCCTCGCGCGTCCACATCACCTTGATCGGCACTTTGAGCGCTTTGGAAATCTCGACCGCGTCGGCCACAAAATCGGTCTCGCCGCGCCGGCCGAAGCCGCCGCCGAGAAAGGTGGTGTGAACGTCCACGCGGCTGGCCGGCAAACCGGTGATTTGCGCCGCGCGCTGCTGGGTGAAGGTCTGGGCTTGTGTCGGCGCCCATACGTCGCATGCGTTTTGACGGACGTAGGCGGTGCAGTTTATCGGCTCCATCGCGGCATGCGCCAGGTAAGGCAGCGTGTAGACTGCTTCCAACCGTTTGGCGGCTCCCGCCATCACGTGATCGGCGTTGCCCCTCGAAGATGCCACGGCGCCTTGATGTTCGGCGCCCTTTTCGAAGCGGTGTGCAATCAGATCGTCGCTAAGATTCGCGTTGGGTCCGTGATCCCAATCGATGTGCAACAAATCGCGCGCGCTTTTGGCCGGCCAAAACGAATCGGCGACCACCGCAACGCCCGAGGAAATCGCCAGAACGTGGCGCACGCCTTTGACTTCCTTGGCCTTGTCGGCATTGAAATTGCGCAACTTGCCGCCAAAGGTTGGACAACGCGCTACCACCGCGATGAGCATCCCAGGCACCCTCATGTCGATGCCGAACCTGGCTGTGCCGTTGACCTTCGCCGGTATATCGACGCGCGCTGTCGGTTTGCCGATAAGCTCGTACTGGCTGGGCGCCTTGAGCGTGACATCCGGCGGTACCGGGATTTTTCTCGCCGCGCCGGCCAACTCGCCATAGGTCGCGGTGCGTTTGCCCTTGGCTTCGCGCACCACACCGTCATGCGTAACCAGGGTGTCGGCGGCAACCCCCCAGCGCGCCGCCGCCACGCTCACCAGCATCGCGCGCGCGGTGGCACCCGCCTGCCGAAGCTGATTCCATGAAGAACGCACACTGGTGCTGCCGCCCGTAAGCTGCGCCCCGATCATCGGATTGATATAGGCGGGTGCGGCCGGCGCCGTCACGATTCTTACGCGATTCAGGTCAACGTCGAGTTCGTCCGCCACCAGCATCGGCAGCGCGGTCATCACACCCTGCCCCATTTCCGAATGCGCCACCATGATGGTGACCTGGTTGTCAGGCGTGATACGCATCCATGCGTTGGGCTCGAATGGTTCATTGGCGGGTTCGGCGGCTTGCAGCAGGCTTCCAGTCATCGGCAGATGGAAACCCAGTAAAAGCCCGCCGCCCGCCGCGACCGTGGCCTTGAGAAAGGCTCGGCGGCTTTGCAGCGCCATTTTTACGCCCTCCGTGGCATCATCGAGGCCGCCAACGCCACGCCGCGCCGGATGCGCTGGTAGGTACCGCAGCGACAAAGATTACCGCCCATCGCGCGGTCGATTTGCTCAGGCGTTGGATGCGGGTTTTTTGCTAAGAACGCCGCCGCCGTCATGATCTGGCCCGATTGGCAATAGCCACATTGCGGGACCTGCGCCTCAATCCATGCGCGCTGCACCGGATGCGGTTTATCGATCGGCGCCAGACCCTCGATTGTCGTGACGGCGCGTCCAGATACGTGCGCGACCGGCGTGATGCATGAGCGAATCGCGGAACCGTCCAGATGCACGGTGCAGCAACCGCATTGCGCGATGCCGCAGCCGTATTTGGTGCCGGTCAGCCCAAGATTGTCACGAATCACCCATAACAGTGGCGTGCTGTCGTCAACCGCGACCCGAACCTTCCTGCCATTGACAGTGAACGAGATCATGGCCCCCGTCACCCGAATGAAGCGATCGCGAATGGCCGCTTTCGATAATTAAGCCCATTTCGGGGCTCACGTACAAGGATATCAACAGAAGGATCGCGGCGGGCCTATTCGGCGCGGATGACCAAGCGCGGACGACTAAGATCGTAAGCGCATTCTCACCACGAATACTTCACGCAATAGCCATCGGGCGGCAAGCCCAGCGCACTCGGCCGCCGCGGTGGTGGCGAGATCGGCACTATCCGCCAACGGTCAGGCACGAGCGCATGTTGCGCATGAAGCCGCAGTAATAGTTCGGCCGTCGCCCAGCCGAGTAATCCGCCGGCTACTACGTCGGATAACCAATTCTGGTCCGAGCCCATGCGCGTGAAGCCTTCGGTCGCCACCAGTGAATAAAGCGGCAGCGCCACGAACCAGCGGTTATCAAAGTGTTCGCTGACACCAGTCGCCATCGCGGAGGTAATGATCATGTCGTTGGAAGTGAACGAACTCGCGTTGAAATTGCCGGCCTTGCGGAAGAACGCCGTATGACTACGGCTCTGAAACGGGCGCGGCCGGCCGAAAATCGCCTTGATTCCCAGGTTCAACAGCACGCCCATGCCGGCGGCCTCGGTGCCCGTCAGTGTATACTCGCGCGCGCGCCGATCATCGCGGTATAGTCCGTCGGCATAGAGCAGTCCCTCCGCCGAGACCAGGCTGACGTAGCTGAGGTTCTCCATGAGGTCGTGAGCGCCGTGGGCCATATGACCCACGCCGCTTTGCATGCTCTTGCCCAACGCGAATGAACCATCCCACAAGACGCCCGCACCCGCCAGTTCGAGATAAAAGCGCCGCGATCGCAAAAACCTCCCGGGACCGGCGGCTTGCGGCGGCGCGGTCACGATATCTTCGGGATCAAGTTGCACATTGTCGGTCAGATAACGGGCGTCGCGGCCAACTTCGCCTCCAACCCGCGCGAGCCTCGGCGCTTGCGCGAGCGCCGATCCGCTCGTCGCCAAAAGGAACAGCACCACCAGCGCAACCCTGAGACTTACGCTCATTGCGGCGCGCTCGCGGCCGCTCATCTAAGCGGCCCACCGATTTATTCAAGACCCGGTCGTGCCCCCCGACGATCACTGCCTGCCGGCCGCACGCGTCAGGTTATCGAGGCTGGAAAATTGAATCGAAGCCCAAGGCTTCGGTGGTCGGCAACTGCGAAGCTAGATTACTCCGTCTTGCGGCCGCACGCGACTTCGACGAACATGCGAAGCGTTACGAATGCAACAAAATACTCGCCGCGATTGACAGATTATGACAGCGGGAGCGGAGCATTCGCGCGCTCCGCCCCCGCTGTGACTGGGGCCGGCGCATCGTGGCTATGCTTTCCCGCAGTAGGCCTCGATCCTGTAACCCTGCGGATCGGTGATGAACGCGGCGTAGTAATTCTCGCCGTAGTCCTTTCTCAATCCGGGTTCGCCGTTATCACGGCCGCCGGCGCGCAAGGCCGCTTGATGAAAGCGGTTGACCGCCTCGCGCGTGGGCGCGTCAAGACATACGTGCAGCCCCGAGGCCTCATCGGCGGCGACCGGCTGTTTTACCTCGAGTACCCAGAATTCCGGCGCCTCGGCACCGAAACCGACGGCCTCATCGGCTTCGTACAAACACTTGTAGCCGAGCGGCGTCAGCACCGCGTCGTAAAAACGCCGCGCCGCGGCCAAATCCTTCACCCCAATCGAAACATGACTGATCATGGTCGTGATTCCTCCTTGCTCAGGCTATACCTAACCGCCATGTCGGTTAGGTATAGCTTCGCCCCGATAGCCTGTCAACCACCAAGAAGGTTAGATTATCAAGTATTGCGGGGCCGCAGTGGGGCGGCGGATTGGAGGTCGCATCAGGCGGAACGAATTAAAGCGGAGCACACTAGCAAAGCGCGCGGAGCAAGCGGGCGAGTCCGCGAGCTGAGCTGCGTTTAGGAACACAAGTCCGCGAGGTGCGTTCAGGAATGGACCGGGCTAAGCTTAACTCGGCCGACCATCAACGACGTTCGGCTTTGGAAACTCTCGACAGCGTCATTGTCGCGCCCAGTCGGACGCTCTGCTTGGATTTCGCCAACACCTTGTCGTGGCGCGGGAGCACACCTGTTGAATGCCTGCGCGGATTTGATGAACTGGAGGGCTGGTTTATCGAGGCTGATATTTTGACCACTGCGGCGGCGAAACGCCTACGGCGATGGGCATTGCGCTATCCGGCCAGGGCGGCGCAGATATTGGCCGACACGCTCGCCTTGCGCGAAGTCATTTACGAGCTTTTTCACGCGCAGGCGTCCGTCGGCATGCCGCCCGACCGACAGGTTGATTCGCTTAACCGGGCGCTTGACCGCGCGCCGAGGCGCGGCGCCTTGGCGCGCCGTGGCGATAAATTCGGCTGGCAGTTCACACCGCGCGCGATTGGCGCCGCTGAATTGCTGGCTCCGGTGCTATGGTCGGCGGGCGATCTCCTGGTAAGCGCGGACGCCAACCGCGTGCGCGAGTGCGGCAATCCCCAATGCCTGTGGCTATTTCTCGACGACAGCAAAAACGGCAGCCGTCGCTGGTGTTCGATGCAATCTTGCGGCAACCGAGCCAAGGCGCAACGCCATTATAACGTACGCCGCGGGCTGCTTAGCTCGGCTCCGCCTTGCTCCACCTAGTGTTATCGTCGAAGCAGAGACATCACTCCAGCCGCGCGACCATCCGACGCACGGGGGTCAGGCGCCGGTGCGGGAAGCAACCGCCCAGCGCGCTGACAATCAATTGACAGAACGGGCGTATAGCCAGATGACGGGCTATAATGAAGAATGGCTATACTCAGACCGCGCGACGGCCGACAATCAGGCCGATAATAAACAGGATAATAAAGATGACGAAGAGGATTTTCGCGATGCCGGCGGCCGTCCCGGCGATCCCGCCGAAGCCGAAAATTGCGGCAATAATGGCAATGATCAGAAATACTACCGCCCAATAAAGCATATGGATAATTCCCCTGATGCGCCCGCAACAGATCTGCGGCCTTGAAATGGTCCTCCCGGATATGGCCGGTTTATCCGGTTTTCATAATTACCTCCCGCTTCCGTTCGTCGTGCTGATGGCCAGGTTCGCCAACGACGACGGAAGTCTCTCGAACCTCCCACCGATACACGCAAGTGCTATGCCCAAATGATTTGCGCTGTTGGACACGCGTCTTATCGATAGCGAAATGTGCCGATAAGAACGTGAAACACGTAAAATCGTCCGCATAGCCGCCGGGTTCGAACGCTTTCACGCCCTCCCATGCCGCACGGCGGGCTTTAAGCCAGGTGGATGCGCAATCGCGTGTGCGCACGCTCACGCCTTAATTCTGCTATAAGGGCGTTGTCACGACGCGACTGTCTCTAGGAACCAGGGCCTCGAAGACTCGTTGGCAAATCAATGATGGCGAGGATCGTGATATGGGCGAGATACTTGCAGTTGGCCTGACTCATTACCCGCCGCTCACCGGCCACGACGATCATATGACCGCTATTCTCAAGCGGATGCTGCGCAATCCCGCCTTGCCGGAAAAATATCGCCAGGTGGAAGGCTGGCCCGCGGCAATGCGCGCGGAGTGGGGCGCCGACGAGGGCACCAGCACCGCGCGGCGCCATCGCGCGCAACTGCTCGAATGGTTCAACAAAGTTCGCATCGCTATCGACGAGTTCAAGCCGGACTTCATCCTAATGTGGGGTGATGATCAATACGAGAATTTCAAAGAGGACGTAATTCCGCCTTATTGTATTTACGCCTATGACACGCTCGAATTCAGCCCGCCGCCAGCCAACGTATGGGGCGATCCGCCCGAGCGCAAATTCCACCTGTCCGGTCATCCAGCGGCGGCGCGCTATCTCGCCACCCATCTGCTCGAGGCGGGATTCGATCCGGCCTACGCCTATCGTCCGCTGCATCATCCGTTGGGACATGCCTTCCGCAATGCGATTCTCTACCTCGATTACGAGCGCCGCGGCTTTGACTACCCGGTGCTGCCGTTTGCCGTCAACTGTTATGGACGGCGCGTTATTTCGCAACGCGGCGGCCTGCCCAATTTCGACCCGCGCGCGGAGATTCACCCGGATCCGCCCTCGCCCTCGCCTCAGCGTCTGTTTGATCTGGGAGCCGCGACCGCACGTATCCTGGCGGCGAGCCCGTGGCGGGTGGTGCTGATGGCGTCGTCGGGATGGTCACATGCCTTTCTGACGGCCAAGAACTATTTCCTTTATCCCGATACGCCCGCCGATCAGGTGCTCTACGATGCGCTGCGGGCCGGCGATTACGAAACCTGGCGGAGTTTGCCGCTGGCCTCAATCGAGGACAGCGGCCAGCATGAAATCCTTAACTGGATGTGCCTTACGGGCGCGCTCAAGCAGCTTGGGTTGCGCCCTCAAGCCAGTGAATTTTTCACGACTTGGGTTTTGAATTCGTCCAAATGCTTCATGGTCGCGGGTCCGCATTAAATGGCCTGAGAAAATACCGATGCGGCATTTGATCAATCGAAGCGAGGAAACGACCTATGGCAAAGTCGGTTTTTTCCGCTGATTCACATGTCACCGAGCCGCCCGACACTTATATCAACCGCATCGATCGGCGGTTCAAGGATCGCGCCCCCCATATCGTTCACGATGGGCGGCGCGGCGATGTGTATGTCATCGACGGCATCAATCGTCCGATTTCCGTCACCCTGCTTTCCGCGGCGGGCATCAATCCCATGGAGATTGCCAAAATTGAGGCGAGCAATCGCGGCTGGCTGCAACCCGGCGGATGGGATCCGCGGGTGCGCCTGCGGGATCAGGATCGCGACGGTATCGCCGCCGAAATCCTCTATCCCAGCGTCGGCATGATGTTGTGCAAGCATCTCGATATGGATTACCGCAAGGCCTGCATGGACGCGTACAACCTGTGGCTGGCGGAGTTTTGCTCAACCAGTCCGCAACGGCTGATCGGCGTGGGCCAGGTCTCGATGCGCACGGTCGATGACTCGATCGCCGAGTTGCGCCAGATTCACGAACTCGGCTTGCGCGGCGTGATGTTGCCCGGATGGCCCAGCCGCGAGGATTACGACAGCACGCTATACGACCCGTTCTGGGAAGCGTGCGCGGCGCTCAACATGCCGGTCACGTTTCATCATCTGGCCGGCCGCCGCGATCCCAACGACACGCCGGACAGTCCCTATG
>JBOHWM010000008.1:0-1799 GCA_050736555.1 Binataceae bacterium (SeqCode) | reverse complement strand
GTATCAAGATCGTTGCGAATGCGATCGCGCGCACGCGCGTCGGCCAGCATTGTGGGCGCGGGCAATGCGGATGGAAAACCAGCCGCGTTCATGGGACCAATCGCAGCAGGCTCAATGATTTGTAGCGCCACTGCGGCTTGTGCTTGAGCCGTTCTTCTTCATAAGGACCGCAAACGCGGCGATAGTCGCAGAAACGGCACTCGCCGTCAGCGGGAGCGGCGGGTAAAAACCCCTCCTCAAGGGCCGCGCCAAGCACGCGGGCAAACGTGCCGGCGGCCTCACCCGCCGTGCTCTCCAACACGTTCTCCCGGATCCATTCCGTGGCTTGATGGCGCATCGCGCGCTCGTCCGCGCGCTCGCGATTACACTTTCGCCACACCTCGAGCGCGCGTTGTTCGAGTTCGGCAATTTCCCCATCGCCGAGCAACGCGCGGCCGTTTTGCTTAAATTGCACCACGCGT
Source organism: Binataceae bacterium (SeqCode) (assembly GCA_050736555.1). Taxonomy (GTDB): domain Bacteria; phylum Desulfobacterota; class Binatia; order Binatales; family Binataceae; genus JBOHWJ01. Next base: position 1,338 of record JBOHWM010000008.1, on the reverse strand, counting down.
TCCTCATAGCCACCGGCGGCGGTGCAGTAGTACAAGCGCCCGGCCTCAAACGGTTCCCCCAAAACGCGCTGAGCGGCCAACCCGTAAAGAACCGGTTGCAGGGTCTTACCGCCGCCAATCATCAGGGATTCGACGGCGCGCACGCGCCCGGTCTTATGGTCGGTAACGCGAAGCCTGCCCTCCGGTGAACGCTCAATCAGATCAATTGAACCGCGCAGCCTGATGCCTTGTTCGAGTTCGATCGGCTTGTCCACGCTGGCCGGATCGGCTTGTGCGCGATCGGCAAGTCCAAACGACAACTCGAAGCGTTCGGGGCGCCAGTGTGCCGCGTCGTCAGCGGCACGCCGCAGCCATTCACGTAAATCAGCGCGAATCGCGTCAATGCCATCGAGCCAAACCCGCTCGATCGCTGGCGCTAGCTCTTCGTAATAACGCCCGGCGATCGTTTCGAGCTTACTTTCAGCCGTGGCGCAAGCCATCGGCAAATTCTCATTGGTGACGGGCAGGCCGCCCGACTCGCGCAAGGCGGTCAAAAGCTCGAACTGCACTTCGTGAAAAAGCGCGCCGCGCGTGAGTGGATCAATTACTTCGATCGCTACGGCCTCGTCGCGTGGCTCCAACCGATGAATCGCTCGGAGAAAGAAACGATAGGGACAGGCGGCGTAATGCTGCAACGCGGTTGGCGAGTAGGAGCGGGCGGTCAGTTGATGACGGGCGAGCGCCGCGCGTTCCTCCGCGGACGGATCGACCAAGCCGTCATTCAAGGTCCATAACCGGCGCCATCGCCGCGCCCGTGCGCGCAGTGCGCGCCCCAGATGCGGATTGGCCCCGAGCAGATAATGCGCCGCGCCAATCGTGGTGTCGGGATCGGCATCGAGCAGCTTGTCCAGAACCGCCAGGTCGAATTCAGCCTCATCGATGGCGTCGGTTGCGGATTGCGGCGCCGGCCATCCCAGCCGCGCCACCTGACCGTCGCTGGCGCGCCGCGCAAGTTCATCGAAGCTCGGCAGGCGGCCTTCGGCGGCGCGCAAAACTTCCAGCGCATAGAACGACGGCACGCGCGGGCGACCCTGTTCAAGATCGACACGCGAATACGATAACACCGCCGCGCGACGGGCGGCGCCCACCGCGACCCGCAAGGCCAGCCGTTCCGCCGCGGCGCGATCCACCTGAAGACTCAGATCGAGCCTTGCCGCACGCCGTGCCGCGTCGGGCAGAATTGGGTCTTCGGTGACCTTTTTTGGAAACATCCGCTCAGCCAAACCGGGAATTATCGTGACGTCGAACTCAAGGCCGCGCGCATAACTGGTGGGAGCAACAAACACCGCGCCGTAGCGG
>JBOHWM010000007.1:0-2258 GCA_050736555.1 Binataceae bacterium (SeqCode) | reverse complement strand
CGTGATATGCGAACTGATCTGGGTGCTGGAGTCCGTATATGACTTTCCGCGTGACAAAGTTGCTTTGGTGTTGGATAAAATCCTCCGCACGAGCCAATTCAGGATCGAAAACCATCAGGAAACTTGGTTCTCGTTGCGCGAATATCAGAGTGGTGGCGACTTCGCCGATGCGCTGATAGGCATTACTAATCGACGCTTCGGCTGCGAAAGAACCGTAACTCTTGACCGCAAAGCTGCGCGGTTGCCCGGCTTTGTAGCTTTGTGAAAGCTTGCTCGCGTTGCGATTGTCGAAGACGCTTTGCGCGGCCTTTATACTGGATGGGGAAATGCGACCGGCGGCGTTGCCGCGGTTAGGCACCGCGACAGCGGCGCTAAAAACCTATATTTTAGACTCGCATGGCTGAAGATACGCTCAAGACGCTCGGCGAGGCCCGTATCAGCGAATTCCTCACCCTCGCGCGCGTGGCCCGGCTTGCGACTTCGGACCCGCACGGCATGCCGCACAACATCCCGCTATGTTTCTGGTTCGACGGCGTCTCGCGCTTTTATTTCGTAATTGATCAAAAGCCCAAGCGGCTTACCCCAACCGGGCTCAAGCGGATGCGCAATATCGCGGCCAATCCGCACGTCGCCCTGATCGTCGACCATTACGAGGAGGAATGGTCGTATCTCGCCTACGTGCTGGTTCATGGCGAGGCTCACGTGGTCGACGACCCGAACGAGTACATGTTGGCCTTGCGCAATCTGCGTGACAAATATCCGCAATATCGCACCATGGTGTTGAGCTTCGAGAAAAACCCGATGGTGCGCATCGACACCCACCGCGTGCATGCGTGGGGTGAGCGTTTCAAGAGTGCGAAGACGGGCGGATAATGGCGCGGATTGAGACCATCGCGCACGCGCTCGCTGAGGCCTCGCTCGATGGATGGCTGTTTTATGATTTTCGGCTGAGCGATCCCCTCGCTTACCGTATTCTCGGGCTGTCAGAACACGGCCTCACCACGCGACGATGGTTCTATTACGTGCCGGCGGTTGGCGAACCAACAGCCTTGCTCTCAGCCGTCGAAGCGCAGCGGCTCGACGGCATCCCCGGTCAGCACATCATCTACAATTCCGAACGCCGCATGATCGAAGCTCTCGGCGCGATTCTCGCGGGCGCACGTCGTATCGCGATGAATTATTCGCCCCATTGCGCGATACCTTATGTCTCGCGCGTTGATGCCGGTACGGTCGAGATGGTGCGCGCGCTGGGCGTGGAAATTATCTCGGCCGCCGATTTGATCCAGCAATTCGAGGCCACGCTCGGCGGCGGACAACTGGCAGGCCATCGCCGCGCCGCCGCCGCCTTGCGCGATATCGTGCACGAGACGTTTGGCGAGATTGCCCGTCGCATCCACCACCGGCTGCCCTGCACCGAGTTCACCTTGCAACAGTTCGTGTTGGGCCGTATCGTCGCTCATGGCCTGACCACCGACGAAGCGCCGATTGTGGCGGTCAACGCCAACGCGGCAAGCCCGCATTTCTCTCCGAGCGGCGCTCACGACACGGCAATTCAGCGCGGCGACCTGATTTTGCTCGACCTGTTTGCCAAGGAAACCACCCCTGACAGCATCTACGGCGATCTCACTTGGATGGGTTTCGTCGGCGCGGTAGTTCCCCAGCAACACAGCGACGTCTTTCGCATTGTGATACAGGCTCGCGACGCCGCCGTTGCGTTAATTCAGGCGCGTATCGCCGGCGGCTGCGACATTCGCGGCGAAGAGGCCGACCGCGCCGCGCGCGAAGTGATTGAACAGGCCGGCTATGGCGACGCCTTCGTCCATCGCACCGGCCATTCCATTGGCCGCGAAGTTCACGGCACCGGCGCCAATCTTGATTCGCTCGAAACGCGCGATCATCGGCGGTTGATCAACCGCACCTGCTTTTCCGTCGAACCAGGCATCTACCTGGCCGGTAAATTTGGCGTGCGCAGCGAACTCGACATGACGATCGAGGATGGCCGCGCGGAGGTCAGCGCGCCGCCCGCGCAGCATCAGATCATTCCGATCCTGTCGCGTTTCGCCCCATGAACTCCCACCGCTCCGAAACCGCAACTGCCCACCCGCAGCATTGAATTCCATGCCGCGGGCGATCATCTTCGATTTGGACGGCACGCTCGCCGACACCGAACCGCTTCACTTCGAGGCTTTCAACCAGGTGCTACGCAATGAAGGGATCGAACTCGCGCGCGACGACTATTTTGCGCGGCTGATTGGCTA
>JBOHWM010000006.1:0-4980 GCA_050736555.1 Binataceae bacterium (SeqCode) | reverse complement strand
GCCGATCGATCGTGCTCAAAACCGAGAGCGGCGGTGAAATCGAAGTGGAAAGCGTAGTGGCTGGACTGGGCATCCAGCCGAATACCGCCCTGGCCGAATCCGCCGGCTTGAAGACCGATAATGGAATCGTCGTCGACGACTTCCTTCGCACGGTCAACCCCGACATCTACGCGGCCGGCGATGTGGCCGCGTTCTTCAACCCGGCGCTCGGAAAGCGCATCCGCGTCGAGCACGAAGATAATGCCAACACGATGGGCCATGTGGCCGGCCGTAACATGGCCGGCGCTGCCGATCGTTATGATCATTTACCGTCGTTTTATTCCGATCTGTTTGACCTTGGGTACGAAGCCGTTGGCGAACTTGATCCGGATTCGCAGCTCGTCTGCAAATGGAAGGAGCAATTCCGCGAAGGCATCGTCTACTACCTGCGACACGGCAGAGTGCGCGGCGTCCTGCTCTGGAACGTCTGGGAAAAAGTCGATGCCGCTCGCGCCGCTATTGCCGCCGAGCGAACATTCACAGTCGCCGACCTGGATTCGCTGATACCGCTGTGATGGAGCTGATGTATAAAAATCGTCGATTCAGTGTGAGAAGTTATCATGGCCGAAGTTAGCGGAAAGAGTGGAAGTCAACTTGCCAGTACCGCAGCCTCCGATGTTGACCGGCTATGCGTCAACTCGATCCGGGTGTTGGCGATAGACGCGATTGAGAAGGCCAACTCCGGACATCCCGGCCTGCCGATGGGCATGGCGTCCGCGGCGTACGTGCTGTGGACCCGATGTTTGCGCCACAATCCACACAACCCCAACTGGTGCGGACGCGACCGTTTCGTTTTGTCAGCCGGCCACGGCTCGATGCTGTTGTATGCGCTTTTGTATCTCAGCGGCTATGCCCTTACGCTCGACGACATCAAACAGTTTCGTCAACTTGGTAGCCGAACTCCGGGCCATCCAGAGAATTATCTGACATCCGGTGTGGAGACGACCACTGGCCCGCTCGGCCAAGGCTTCGCCAACGGCATCGGCATGGCCATCGCTGCCAAGCACCTCGAAGCTAAATTCGAACGCCACGCATCAGGGCTGTTTGCTCATCGCATCTTCGGTTTCGTCAGCGATGGCGATCTGATGGAGGGCATTTCGAGCGAAGCGGCCTCGTTGGCTGGCCATCTGAGGCTGGGGAACGTTGTCTATTTGTATGATGATAACCGCATCACCATCGAAGGCAGCACACAGCTCGCGTTTTCCGAGGACGTGTGCCGGCGTTTCGAGGCGTACGGCTGGCATACTGAGACAGTTCAGGATGGCAACGATCTGAACGCGATTGAGCGAAGCCTGCGCGAGGCGTGCGCGGTGACGGAACGGCCATCGCTGATCCGATTGCGCACGCACATTGGTTACGGCAGCCCGCACCGCCATGATACCGCTAAGGCGCACGGGCAACCTCTGGGTCAGGAGGAGGTTAAACTGACCAAGCAATTCTATGGCTGGCCACTGGAGCCACCGTTTTTCGTACCCGAGGCCGCGCTGAATGAATTCCGGCGTTGTGCCGATCGCGGGAATGTTCTTGAGCGCGAGTGGAATGCGGATTTCGAGCGCTATGCGCAAGAGTATCCGTCAGAGGCGCGCGCGTTCCGCGCGATGCTGGAGGGTGAATTGCCGCGGGACTGGGATGCCGAGCTCCCATCGTTTAGCAGCCGGGATACATTGGCAACCCGACGATCCGCCGCCATGGCCGAGAATTCCATTGCGGCCAAAGTCTGGAATCTTTTTGGCGGCTCCGGCGACCTGGCGGAATCGACTTTCACCGAAGTCGAGGAGGGCGGTGACTTCGAGCGTGGCAACTACCTGGGCCGGAACCTTCATTTCGGCATCCGCGAGCACGGCATGTGTGGCATCCTCAATGGTATCGCGCTTCATGGCGGCTTTATCCCGTATGGGTCGAGTTTTTTGGTGTTTACGGACTACTGCCGTGCCTCAATCAGACTTGCCTGCCTGATGCGGCTGCACGTGATTTTTATCTTTACCCACGACTCGATCGGTCTGGGCGAAGATGGCCCCACCCATCAGCCGGTCGAACACCTGACGGCACTGCGAGCGATGCCGCATCTCACGGTGATTCGGCCAGCGGATGCGAACGAAGCGGTGGAAGCATGGCGGGTGGCGATGTTACGCAAGCAAGGTCCCGTCATGTTGGTGTTAAGTCGCCAGAATATACCCACGTTCGATCGCGTTGAGATGGCCCCGGCGAATGGTCTCAGCCGTGGCGCTTATGTCTTAACCGAGACCAAGAGAAAGGATCCTAGCATTATCCTGATTGGAACCGGTTCGGAGGTCCAGCTCGCGGTCGCGGCCAAACTGGAGCTTGAGAAAAAGGGTTTCGCGGTCCGGGTGGTAAGCATGCCGAGTTTCGAGCTGTTTCAGGAACAGGAACGCGCCTACCAGGAGTCGGTTCTACCATCATCGGTGAACAAACGGCTCGCGATCGAAGCCGGCTCATCGCTTTGCTGGCATAGATGGGTCGGTCCCGCTGGCGATGTTATCGGCATGGATGATTTCGGAGCATCGGGCCCCGCCCGTCAGTTATTCGAGTATTTCGGCTTCACGACCGAAAACGTGGTGACGAGAGCGCTGCGCCTTTTAGCCGGTCCTGTTGAACCCCGTGCAAACTTACACTAAAGCGCGAGTTGTCAGATGGTAGCAATCAAACGTGCGTACGAAGAATCCAGCCGCAACGATGGAACCAGAATTCTGGTGGACCGCCTGTGGCCGCGCGGCGTTAGCAAAGACCAGGTGCACATCGAAAAATGGCTGCGAGAGCTCGGGCCGAGTAACGAGCTGAGGCGTTTTTTCGGTCATGACCCGGCACGCTGGACGGAGTTTCATCGGCGATATCTCGCCGAACTAAAACGCGCTGAGATACAACCTTTGCTTGAAGAGCTGCTGGTGACAGCACGTGCAGGGAAGCTAACGCTGGTTTACAGCGCCCGCGATGAGGAACACAACCAGGCGGTGGTGCTTAAGGAACTTCTAGATTCGCGACTGTAGTCACCAAGCTCCCATGCCTTTAGGTTGGCTCATGGATGGAGTCTTTCACAAATTCTAATCGCGGGTGTTACATAGAGATGCTGTCGATGCCCTGTCGAATCAGGACGTGGAGCCGTGCCGATCCGTTGTCTGACTGATGTCCAGCACTCGCGCGGTGCGAGACAGCAGCTCCTGATGTTGCCGTTCGATGGTACGCAGGGCGTCGATAATGAGTTCATCCTGTTGCTCGAGATGCCGCATGACCTGTTTGAGTTCCTCCTCCGCCGTGAGATTGACCTCATAGTCTTGCTCGGCGGCGATGCGATCTTTGGCGGCCTGGCGGTTTTGCGACATCATGATAACCGGCGCGGTGTAGGCGGCCTGGAAGCTGAGTACGAGATTCAAAAGGATGAAAGGGTAGGGGTCCCAATGTCCTAGATAACCGATTACGTTCGCCGTTATCCAGATTACTAGAAGGATGCTTTGAACGATCAGGAAGGACCAGCTACCCACCAGGAGCGTGAAACGGTCAGCGAGACGATCGCCGAAGCTGAGTTTTCGATCATGGACAACATTGGTATTTCGCACCGGTGGGTGATCGTGTCCATGCCGGATTCGGCGCGCTTCCCATTGCTCCGCCAAAGTCGATGCTGGTATCATACCTACTCTCCGCCTGACTTCTCCACGGACCTCAATAGTGGGATGCTACCAGCGGTCTTATCGTGGAGTGAACATGCTCGACGCTTTAACCATGGCGTCGCTTTTCAGGGAGTGACTTCCATGCCGAATCCTAACGACCAATGTCCTTGCGGATCGGGTAAGCTTTACAAGGATTGCCGCGGGAAGGGCAAATAATGCTAGCCCTGTGGGACGAAGCCGGCACCCTCGACCTGGCGTGTTCTCTCCCGCACGTGCTCTTCCATCTCACACGGCCTCGTCCCGCAGTTTGTCTCACTGACGAAACAAATTTGCAGCTCTATGGTTGCTGGTTGCGGTTGATTCAGCGCAGACCGCTCATAGTTATTACCCATATCACGCGGGTTTTATTCTGTTTGAAAGGAAATGGACGATGAAGAAGTTCTTGCTTGCCAGTCTACTGTTTGTAATGTCGTGTGCGGTTGGCGGTGTGGCTTTTGCGGCAGATGCGACTGTGACCGGGCATCTGCGCGATAGTTTCTGTTTTCTCACCATGGGGGCGCATGGCCCAAGTCATCACGACTGCGCGGTTGAGTGCGCCAAAGCGGGCATCCCAGTATTACTGGTGCAAAACAAGACCAACAAGTATTACGTGCTGATGCCGTCGAAAGATAAACAATCGCTCCCCGCGGACCTGACCAGCAAGATGGAGGACCAGGTTTCTGTAAGCGGGCACGAGTATAACAAGGGCGGAATGACGTTTCTCACCGTCGAATCGGTGAAATAGTACCATGCTAGGTGCCATACTCCCCGGAGTCTCGCACCTTCAAAACATTCATCCGCTAATAGTCCACTTTCCACTCGCGCTGTTGCCGGCTTCCTTGCTCCTTTACGTGCTTGCCTGGCTGGCAAATCGACGTGACTGGGCGTGGGCGGGTTTGTGGTTGCTAGGGTTGGGGACTCTCGGCGCGGCGGCCGCCGTGGCCAGCGGCTTACATGGCGCCGAAGGCGTGATGATCGCGCCGTCTGTACGTTCCCATTTGTTGTGGTATCACAAGCGTATAATGCTCAGCGCCTTGGGGTTGAGCGTGGTGCTGTCGGTGTGGGCATTGGCCATGCGCCCGCTGCCGGGCAAGGGGAGATTTGCTATCACAAGGCTCGCCTTCCTTGCCCTGCTGGTGGTGCTGGTGGCGGGTCTTACGGTGGGCGCCGATTTCGGTGGCCGCATGGTTTACGACTACAACGCCGGTGGCAATGCCTGTCCGCAACCTATCGATTTCACGAAATGACCCATCTGTGCAAAGGATCGGACAATTCGGCC
>JBOHWM010000005.1:0-14064 GCA_050736555.1 Binataceae bacterium (SeqCode) | reverse complement strand
GCTCGCCTAAAGGAACAGCGCCTGCGCTCTTACGCCAGTCCCGAAGGAGGTTTCGCGCTTTTCGGCGGATGGACCGGTATCGACCTGTCGCACTTCAAGGACGCCGACGTGCTCACGCGTTTCGACTCCGAGGGTATCAAGGCGGCCGCGCGATGGTTCACCGCACTCGACCCGGAGCGGCCGGCGACACTCGCCCAGGCGCGCGAGGAAATGAAGCTGGCGAGCTTGATCCCGCTCGTCACTGGCGATCCGATCCAGGTGGCGGACGAAATTGAGCGCTGGATTGACGATGCGGGAGTGGACGGCCTCAATCTCGTACCAATTTACCAGCCGGGCAGCTTCACCGATTTTGTCGAATTGGTGGTGCCGGAATTGCAACGGCGCGGGCGTGTGCGAAAATCATTCGACGGTGTCACATTGCGCGAGCATCTGTTCGGCCCGGGTCATCGATACATGATGCCGGATCATCCGGGCTGGAAACTTGCGGGAATCGATCCGCTCTCACGTCAAGGGGCAGCGTAGACCCCGGCCGATAAACCACGGGCGCCTGCTTCGTCACGTACACCCGCGTAAACTGGTCGCGAGCGCGAGTCAGATGCGATTTTTGGTATTCAACTGCGGCAGTTCGTCACTCAAATTCGAGTTGCTCGAATTGGAGGGCAATGTGCGCCGCGCACTCGCACGCGGCAAGATCGAGGAAATCGGCCCACATGCGCAAGCGGAGATTAGAATCGGTGATCATTGGTCCACGCTTGCGATTGCCGCCGCCGATCATGCGAGCGCGGCTGTTCGCGTGCTCGATGTGCTGCGTCCGTTATTCGAGCCACAACGGCCCGACGCCGTCGTCCATCGTATCGTCCACGGCGGCGCGGAAGTCACGCGGGCCGCGCTTGCCGATCCCACCGTGATAAACGCGCTCGAAGACGCCAGCCGCTTCGCTCCGCTGCACAATCCGCCGGCTCTGGCGACCTTGCGCGTGGTCAGTGCCCGGCTCGCGGGGGTCAGCACGGTAGTGGTACCCGACACGGCCTTTCATCACACCATGCCGGAGCACGCGCGCACTTACGCAATCCCGCGTGAATTGGCGCGGCGCCATGGCATCCGCCGCTTCGGCTTTCATGGCGTCGGCCACGCCTGGATGGCGGAACGTTACAGCGAAATTTCGGACACGCCAGCCGCCCAACTGAGACTCATAACCCTTCAGTTGGGTTCGGGATGCTCCGCTTGCGCGACCAGCGGCGGGCATTCGATTGACACTTCGATGGGTCTGACGCCGCTCGAGGGGCTGATGATGCGGACGCGTTCAGGCGATCTCGACCCCGCCATTACCGGTTACCTGATGCGCGCCGGCCACCTTTCAGTTGATGAGGTCGAGCACATCTTCAATAGCCAGTCCGGGCTGGCGGGTATTGCCCGGCGCTCCGACGTGCGCGAGCTTGAAGCCGCGGACGATGCCGACGCGGCGCTCGCGCTCACCATGTTCTGCTACCGCGTCCGCAAGTATATTGGCGCTTATCTGGCCGTGCTGGGCGGTGCGGATGCGATCATCTTCGGCGGCGGCATTGGGGAAAACTCAAGCGCGATGCGCGCGCGCATCTGCGGCGGCCTCGAAGCACTCGGCATAATGCTCGATGAGACGCGTAATCGCGCCGCCGACGGGCACGAGGGCCGCATCAGCACCGACGCTTCGCCGATCAAGCTTTGCGTCATACCGCTCGACGAGGAACTGTATATGGCGCGCGCGGCGATGCGCCTGCTCACACATAACTGACAGGGTATTGAGAAGGCCATCGATATCGCGGTTCACTGCCCGACTGGTTCAAGACGCTATGAAGCATTTTTAGGCAGCTCGCAGACTCGTCCGCTCGGCTCCACTTACGTTCCGTCTAGTGGCCATTTGCTATAGCCGGGCGGACATTTCTTTATCCAAAAAGGTAATTCGCCATGCCCGATGACAAACAGGTAATCTCCGAAGCTCCGCTGACCGCCGACGAGTTGCGCAAAATCGACGCCTACTGGCGTGCCGCGAACTATTTGTGCATCGGCATGCTCTACTTGCGTGATAACCCGTTGCTGCTGGAGCCGCTCAAACCCGAGCATATCAAAGCGCGATTGTTGGGGCATTGGGGTTCCGACCCCGGCCAGACCTTCATCTGGGTTCATCTTAACCGGCTGATCAAGAAATATGACCTCGACGTGCTTTACATTTCGGGCCCCGGACATGGCGCGCCGGCGATGCTGTCGAACGGCTATCTGGAAGGTACTTACAGCGAAGTTTATCCGGATCGCAGTCTGGACCTGGAGGGAATGCGGACGTTCTTTAAGGAATTCTCATTTCCCGGAGGAATAGGCAGTCACTGCACGCCGGAGACGCCTGGCTCGATCCACGAAGGCGGCGAGCTTGGCTATAGCATCTCGCACGCTTACGGCGCGACCTTCGATAATCCCGGCCTGATCGTAGTTCCAGTAGTGGGTGACGGAGAGTCAGAAACCGGGCCGCTGGCGACCTCGTGGCATTCGAACATATTCCTCAATCCCATCCGCGACGGCGCGGTACTGCCGATATTACATTTGAATGGCTACAAGATAGCTAATCCGACTATTCTCGCGCGTATTACGCCCGAGGAGTTGGAAAGTCTGATTATTGGCTATGGCTATACTCCTTTCGTCGTGGCGGGCGATGAGCCGTCGCGAATGCATCAACAGATGGCGGCCACCCTCGAACGTTGCGTTCTGATGATTCGCGAAATTCAAAGCAAGGCACGCGCGGGTGGTGGGCCGGAACGCCCACGATGGCCGATGATCATTTTGCGCAGCCCCAAAGGCTGGACCGCGCCAAAGGAAGTCGACGGCCATCGGGTTGAAGGCTATTGGCGTGCGCATCAGATACCCATCACCGACGTCGAATCGAATCCCGCCCATCTCAAGCTTCTGGAAAACTGGATGCGCTCCTATAAGCCGCATGAACTGTTTGGCCGCGACGCCCGCCTGATACCTGAACTGCGCGAACTCGCCCCGACCGGCCGGCGCCGTATGAGCGCCACTCCCTACGCCAACGGCGGCTTGTTGAAGAAGCCCCTGCGCATGCCCGAATTTGCCCGATACGCGGTCGAAGTCGATCACCCTGGCCAATCGCGCGGCGGCAATACCGCGGTGCTGGCCCAGTTTCTGCGCGACGTGATGCGCGCGAACATGGATAATTTCCGCGTGTTCGGACCCGATGAAACCGCTTCCAACCGCTTGGAAGCAATCTACGAGGCCAGCAAAAAGACCTGGCTCGCCGCCATCGAACCAGTTGACAGCGACGGCGGCGAGCTTGCGCCCGACGGCCGCGTGATGGAGATGCTGAGCGAGCATACGCTCGAAGGATGGCTGGAGGGTTACGTGCTGACCGGACGGCACGGCCTCTTCGCGACCTACGAAGCTTTCGCCCACATCATCGATTCGATGGTCAATCAGCACGCCAAATGGCTGAGCAAGTGCGAGGAGATTCAGTGGCGCGCGCCCATCGCCTCGGTGAATATCCTGATCAGTTCAACCGTGTGGCGCCAGGATCATAATGGTTTCACCCATCAAGACCCCGGCTTTATCGACGTCGTCACCAACAAGAGCCCGCGCGTCACGCGTATTTACCTGCCGCCCGACGCCAACTGCCTGTTGAGCGTCGCCGACCATTGCCTGCGCAGCGTCAATTACGTCAACGTGATCGTCGCGGATAAGCAGCCCCATCTCCAGTACCTTGATATGGACACCGCGATTAAGCATTGCGCGCGCGGCATCGGCATCTGGGAATGGGCGGGCAACGACAAGGGCGCGGAGCCCGACGTCGTGATGGCTTGCGCGGGCGACGTTGCCACGATGGAGGCGCTGGCCGCGACGGCGATCCTGCGCGAGAAGTTTCCCGAGCTGAAAATCCGCTTTGTCAACGTGGTTGATCTGTTTCGCCTGCAGCCGTCGACCGAGCATCCGCACGGCCTGACCGATCGTGATTTCGACAGCCTCTTCACCACCGGCAAGCCGGTGATTTTCAACTTCCACGGCTACGCCTCGCTGGTACACAAACTGGCCTATCGCCGCGGCAACCACGATAATATGCATGTGCGCGGCTACAAGGAATTCGGCAGTATCAATACACCGCTACAACTGGCTATCGACAATCAGATTGACCGCTTCGATCTGGCTATTGACGTCATCGACCGCGTGCCCAAGCTGCGCGCCTCCGGCGTACATGTGAAGCAATGGTTGCAGGACCAGATCGAGGACAGCCTGCAATACGCGCGCACCAACGGCATCGATCGTCCCGAAATCCGCGACTGGAAATGGCCATATTAGTGTTAAGTCTCACAAACCACGGTAACGGTCCGGGAAGAAATTCCGTCATTCCGAGCGCACTGGCGCAGCCGAAGGCGAAGCGGGCGGGCGAGTCTTGACTTGGCCGAAGGCTCGCGGACTCACCCGCCCCACGGAGCTGCGTTCAAATAAGGCTGCCGGAGCCGGGGAATCCACACGGAGCGATTATTCGCGAAAAATCCAAAGCCGATCGCCACAGTGCCGCAAAAGCCGCCTTTCACAAGCGGATGAGCCAGCGCTAAGATCACGCGGTTGAGCTCGCTTCTGAGAGGGTTTATGGAACAGCCGCGCGAGGATATTTCACAATCAATTCGCCGCCTGAGCTATGATGGTGCCGTCGATGCGGACGGGCACGTGCTGGAGGCGCCCGATCTATGGGAACGCTATCTTGAGCCGCGCTACAAGCGCAATGCCTTGCGGATTCGGCGGGACAATCGCGGCGTCGAATATTTAGAAATCGCCGGGCGTCCTTCGAAAATCACGCGCGGTCCAATCTTCGCGCAAATGTCCGCGATGGGCACGCGGCGCCATCAGGCCGAGGAACGCCGCCATTTGACCTATGGAGTCGGCGCGCCGTGGGGTGCGATCGACGCTGATGAGCGTCTCGAACGGCTCGATCGCGAGGGCTTGCGTGCCGCCTTTCTGTATCCGACGCTCGGATTTTGCTGGGAAACTGAATGCCTCGATAGCGAGTTGGCGCAGGCCTATACGCGCGCCTACAACCGCTGGATCGTCGATTTCTGCGCGGACAGCTACGGCCGCCTGCTTCCCGTCGCGCATCTATCCCTGGGCGACCCCGAAGCGGCCGCGCGCGAACTTGAACGCGCGGTCAAGGACGGCTGCAAGGGCGCCTTTGTGGCGCAGTTCACCCTCACCCATAAACCCCACGGCCATCCCGACCATGATGTGCTGTTCGCCAAGGCGCAGGAGCTCGACGTTCCATTGGGCATTCATCCCTCGCTGGAACCGGTATGGGCGTTGCCGGGACGTTTCGATTACCAGTATGTGCGTGACCATCCGTTCTTTCTCAATGTGACCGCCGGCGACGCCGTACGCCATGGGTTCACCAGTTTTTTTCATTTCGGTGTGTTCGACAAATTTCCGCGGCTCAAACTGGTAGTGCTGGAAGTGGGCGGCGGATGGATTGGCTATTGGCTCGACCGCCTCGATGCCGTCTATGACAGTATGATCGGACGCGGCGTGTCGCTGCGCGAAAAGCCGAGTTTTTATTTTCAGCGCAATTGCTGGATTTCGGCCGATCCGGATGAGCGCTCGCTGCCCGCGATGGTCGAGCTATGTGGTGCGGACAAATTTTTCTGGGCTTCCGACTTTCCCCATCCCGACCACGCCGGCAACTATATCGAAGAGTTGGAGAAAATGGCCGCGCGACTCAGCGATCGCGCACGTCCCAAGGTGCTGGGCGAAAGCGTGATGTGCGTTTACAACTGCGCCTTGTGATCGCCGTAAAACCCGCTATTAAAGCGGTTAGGTTTTCTCGCTTACAAAAGAATAATCGCTTCGCGTAGATCTCGCTTCGCCCGGAGTTTGTGGATTTTTTTGGAGGCCCTCGAAAACCGATTGCACCGATTGCCGCGCTGGCATGGTTATCATCCTGAACGAAGCGAAGGATCTCTCCAAAAAATTCACGAACTCTCAGAATGACAAAGGAGCACGTTACGCAATTGCGCTTGAAACCAGGCGCGCCGCACGGTGATTAGCGCGGGGCGAACGGCACGCGCACGATACCTGTGGCGACCACCGACAGCTCGCCGTCCTGATTGGTGACTCGCTGCGAAATTTCCGCATAACCGGTCCCATCTTCCGTAAACGTGCGCGCGACCTCGCCGTTTATATACAGCGTATCGCCGACTGGGTTATGCCGCCGAATTTTGACCTCGAGGTGGCGCAAAAAACCCTCGTCGCCCATCCAATTGGTCAAATGATGGGACATCCAGGAGCAGCGCTCCGGGCCATAATCGTACGCCGCCGGAGTGCCGACGAGCGTCGCCAGGTCATCTTCCCAATGCACGCGTTCGGGAACGTCGGGGATGCCAAACTTGTTGGCGATGCCCAGTCCCGGATGCTTTTGCAGTTGCTTCCATGCGAGTTTGTTGGCACGGATGTACAAACCGCCCCATCCTTGCGCAAAGGCAATGAAGCCGGTAACGGTCATCGGTCCTTTGACCATGGTCTGCAGCTTGTCACCGGTTTTGACCTCTTCGAAATAGCGCGGCTTCGGCCCGCGGATTTCCTCCGCTTCGTAGTATGAGAAAATCTTTGCGATGTCATCGCGGCTGTAATGGACCGGCTGCTTCTTTTTGACTTCATCGTATTTGGTGCCGCGCTCGCGCGCAGTGTCGCGCTCCGTACGGAAACACCAGCTATCGCCTTCCGCGACCAGTTCGTGATTCTGATTGTGGAATTCACAGCGATAAATCTGCTGGATGGAGCGGCCGGCGAATTTCGTCTGATGCTCGACCAAATCCTTGAGCCATACCTTGGTAGTGAACTGATCGCCCAAATTGATTGGCCGATGCCAGGTCACGTCGATACCCGCGAACATCGCATGAACCCCCGCGAGGCCGCCGACATATCCGCTGAACGATCGATTGAGCGGGAAGATGAACGACGGCGGCGCCAGCACGTGTCCGTACCTGGTGCGCGCCGCGTAGGCTGGGTCGCACCAGAGCGGATTATCGTCGCCGATGCCGTGCGCCCAGTGACGGATATTGTCGCGCGAGGCCTCGTAACACCAGGGCTCGAGTGAATCCTCGATAGGGAGGTCGACAAGCTTGCGCAGATCGGTGAGACTTTTGTCGGTAATGACGGAAAAACGTTGTTGCTGCGCCATAACGTGGATGCTCTCTTACAAGTGGCTAATTCAAACCATCATCAGGCGGTAAGGAAAGGCGGCCGTGGCAGGCCGAGATTCTCGCGCAAGGTGGTCCCGCTGAATTCTTTGCGAAACAAGCCGCGCCGTTGTAATTCAGGCACGACCAGCCGCACAAAATCCTCGTAACTGCCTGGCATATGCGTCGCCGCCAGCACAAAGCCGTCGCACGCATAGCTTTGAAACCACTGTTCCAGTTGATCCGCGACTTCTCCGGCGGTGCCGGCGAACACCGGCAATTCGCGCAGCGTGCCACGTCCGCTGAAGCGCGCGAAGTCGCGTACGGTGGGATTTTCTTTGCCACTCAACTGAATTACGCGGTCGCGAATCGCGTGCAACCCGCTAATCGAGGCCAGCTCTGTTGCGGTAAACGGCTCGTCCAGCGCCTTGGAGGCGAAATCGAAATTGAGCACTTCCGATAACAATGCGAGCGTATCAATCGGCCGCGCCAACCCTTCGAGCAACGCCAACTTCTCTTGCGCGATCGCCGCGGTTTCCCCGACCACCACATAAATCGCGGGCGCAATTTTGACCATATCGGGATCACGCCCGAGCCGCGCGGCGATTTCCTTGAACTGCCGGTAATTGGTTTGCGCGATTTCGAAATTGGCGTAGATGACGAAAACCAGATCGGCCCATTTCGCCGCGAACTCCCGTCCGCGCCCACTTTGACCCGCCTGGATCAGCACCGGATATCCTTGCGGTGAGCGCGGGATGGTGAACGGTCCGCGCGAGCGGAACCATTGCCCTTCGTGCTGCAAGCGACGGACCTTAGCAGGATCGGCGAAAATGCCGCTCTGGCGATCCTGTATGAGGGCGTCGTCCTCCCAGGTATTCCAATGACCCAGCACCACTTTGATGAACTCGTCGGCGCGTTCGTAGCGAAGGTCGTGTGGCAGGACTTCCTTGCGGCCGAAGTTCGCCGCCTCGGAATCGTTCAACGACGTAACGACGTTCCAAGCCGCCCGCCCGCCCAGCATCACGTCCAGCGTCGCGAACACGCGGGCCACATGAAACGGTTCATAATAGGTGGTCGAATAAGTCGCGCCCAACCCCAGGTGTTTGGTCGCCAGCCCCATCGCGGTCAGGCACGGCACCAGGTCCATCTTGATTACGCGCACGCCGTTGCGCACGGCTTCTTCATAGCTGTCGGCATAGCGATCGGGCATCGCCAGCCGGTCATCGAAGAAGGCTAAATGGAACTTGCCCTCCTCGAGAATGCGGCCGATACGCTGATAATACTCCGGCGTCATAAAGTCCGTGGCGGTGCCCGGATAGCGCCAGGAGGCCGGATAGTTGGAGCAGTTCTGCGCCTGCAGAAACCCCACCAGGATCATCTGTCGGGAACGAAGTGCGTTCGATGCCATGCCGCCGCGATAACCTCAGATAACTCCGCGCGTGCGCAAGCCCGCCAGTTCAGCGTCGTCAAGACCCAGCCATTGATGCAGCACCGCGTCGGTGTCGGCACCCTTATGGCGTCCGAGATGGGTGATTTGCCCTGGCGTGCGCGACAGCCGCGGCACAATCGAGGGCAACACGATTTCACCCAATTCCGCATCCGCAACCTTCATCAGATTGCCGCGCGCGGCAAAATGCGGATCGGCAAAAATGTCCGCGATACTGTTGACCGGACCGCACGGTATCTCGGCTTGCAAACAGATACGCATTAGCTTGTCCCGCGTATGCTGTCCAATCCATTCCGCAACAATCGTATTGATGGCGTCACGATTGGCGACCCGCGCGTGCATCCGCGCGAATTTCTCATCCGTTGCCAATTCCGGCCGCTCCATCGCCCTCGCCAGCCGCTCGAACATCTTGTCGCTGGAGCATGCGAGCGCGACCCAGTGGCCGTCGGCGCATTGATAATGGCTATGTGGAGCGATATTCGCCACGTCGGCACCCATCCTTTGCCGCACAAAGCCGAAGCGCGCAAAGGCGGGTGCCAGTTCGTCAAGGAATCTGAATACTGATTCGTACAGCGCCACGTCGATATACTGCCCAACCCCCGTATGTTCGCGATGGCGCAGTGCCAGCAAACTGCCCAGGGCGCCATACAAACCCGACAAATAGTCGCCAAACGCCATCGAGCCCGGCGCGGCCGGTCGACCGCCGGCTTCACCCGTGAGAAAACTGAGCCCGCTGACGGCATGCGCAACCCGCGCGAATCCGGGGCGGTCTTTGTACGGCCCACTTTGCCCGTAGCCGCTGATCCGCACCATCACCACTCCGCGATTGATCGCGCTCAGCGCCTCGTAGCCGATGCCCCACCGCTCCATCGTGCCGGGGCGGAAATTTTCCACCACGATATCCGCTTGCCGGACCATCTTGCGGAAAATCTCCGCCCCCTCCGGAACGGACAAATTAAGCGTGACGGTCTTTTTGTTGCGCGCCTCGCTGAGCCACATCAACGTTTCGCCGTTTTCCGTGCGCATCCCGAGGTCGCGCAAAGGATCGTGAATCTTCGGATGCTCCAGCTTGATTACTTCGGCGCCAAACTCGGAAAGAATCGTGGCACAAAACGGGCCCGCCAAAAAGGTCGCCGCATCCAGTACGCGGATGCCTGAAAGCGGCTGTTCCCGCGCATTTTCACTCATCGCCCAGCCTCTCCATTACGCTGACCGCGTCCGCTGATGGCGTCCGCTGATGGCGTCATGTTTGCGCCGGACGGTTTCGGCCACCTTGAAATGCGCCATGTCGATCATTTTGCCCTCGAAGCTGGCCGCGCCGCGCCCCTGCCGCGTCGCTTCGTTCATCGCCTCGGCCAGCCGCCGCGCCCAATCAATCTGTTCGGCGGATGGGGAAAAGACTTCGTTGGCGATCGCCACCTGGCTCGGATGGATTGCCCACTTGCCGTCGAAACCTAATGCGGCGGCGCGCTCCGCGCTCGCGCGATAGCCGTCGCCATCATCGAAATCGACATAGGGTCCGTCGATTGGCCGCAGCCCATAGGCCCGACATGCATTGGCCATGCGGGCGAGTGCGTAATGCCATTTGTCGTTCCAATGGCGTTCGCGGGCGCCGTTCTTGTCCACTGACGTAAGGACGGAGTATTTGGCACTGGCCGAGCCAAACAGCACGTCTCCCGATTGCATGCTGATCGAATAATCGCCGACGCCAAAAATCATCGCCTCCAGCCGCGGACACGCGGCGGCGATCGCTTCGACATTCGACATCCCGAGCGCGGTCTCGATCAGCACTTCGAGTCCGAACGGTTCCGCGCGTCCGGTCTCGCGCTCGATTTGCCCTAGCAACGCGTCGACGAATTGCACATCGAAGGCGGTGCCGGTCTTCGGCAGCATCAGCATGTCAAGGCGCGGACAGCGTTGCGCCACTTCGCAGATATCGCGAAAGCCCCAGGGCGTATCGAGACCGTTAACCCGCACCGCCATGGTCTTGCCGCCCCAATCAGCCTCATTCAGCGCCGCGATGGCGTTGGCACGTGCTTCGAGTTTCCGTTCGGGCGCGATCGCATCTTCAAGATCGAGGAAGACGACGTCAGCGGCGCCCTTGGCCGCTTTAGGGAAAAAATGAGGCGAAGTCGCAGGTACGGCTAATTCCGAGCGTTGCAGCCTGAAACGCCGCGCTTTGTGGATAGTCAGTGACATCTATCGCTCCGGCATTCTATTCGAGTCGGTTCTTCACTTAGGTGGTTTTCGCCGATCCCATTAAGAATATCGCGGATTCATAGGCAGAACGGAAATGCTCCGGTGAATTTTCCATCACTCGCTCATGATGAGCGCTCGCGCTATCTTCGCTAGGCTTGGGAGCTTTCGCCTTGGTACAGGAATCCGCGATGAACCTGATCACTGGCCGATGCTTATGCGGAGCGATGCATTACCAGGCTGAGGGCACTCCGCTGTTCGCGGTCCAATGCCACTGGCGCGACTGTTCAGCGCGCGTCTGGAACCGGACACGTTCCGGTAATGGGGGTGGCGAAAGCGTCATTCGAAGTTCGTGGTGAAACCAAGGGCTACACGGTGCGCGGCGGTGGACTAAATTCCACCCGCCACTTCTGCCCGGCTTGCGGCAGTCCGCTCTTCGGAATATCTGAAATCGCCCCGCGGACGGTTTCAATCCATGTTGGAACTTTGGACGACCCGTCCGTCTTCAAGCCGCCTCATCGCTCGCCGGATTCTTTTGCCCTTGCGCCCGCATTTAGTGTGAATTGAAAGGCCTCAACGTGAGCAGGCGGTCCGGAACACCGCCGCGCCGCAGCAGGCGATGAGCCGTCGGCGCTTGCCTGTGTCGCAGATTCTTTTTGGGGTATACTGCGCCTATCACGCAGGGAGGAAATCCATATGAAGCTCGCCAGACCTTTGGGGATCGCGATTGTGGTTTTGCTTGCCCTGACCGCTTTTATCGTGACAACTGGAACCGCGATGGCGCAGGAGGTTCAATGGCAACGGATCATCGGGATCCAGGTGGGCGGCAACGTGGTCGGCTCTGGCACCGGGAAGGTCACTGGAGCGGCGCCTTGGCAGACCACCCGCGGCGCGGCTGAAGTTGACCTAAGCCAAGGTGAGGCAAAATTCTTCGTGCAGGGCCTGATCCTGTCGGTCGGGAGTTTCTCGACGCTTAGTGGGCTGCCAATAGGAACACCGGCGGGAGTGACCGAGGTCAAAGGCACGCTGGTCTGCAACGTCAGCGGCAGCACCAATAGCGGCAATTCGGTGTTGATTGACACCCCGGTGGTGCCGCTCGATTCCCAAGGCAACGCGTTTTTCCGCGGCGACCTGACCAGCACGCCGCCCTCGGTGTGCGGCACGGTGACGGACGACGCCTTCCTGATTCGCATTGTCAAACCAGCCGCTTTCAACAATTTCTGGATTGCGTTTGGAGCCGTGCAGTCAGTCGAGAATCAAGATTAGCGCGAGGAACCTTTTTCCTTGTTTGGATGTGGGAACACGCGGCATCGCGACTGCTGAAGAGTCACGCGGACGTAGTTGGCTCTCTGGAGCTGTCAGGTATCGGCGAACGCCTTGCGCGCCTGGAAAGATGGATGGACTCGAGGGGCGGATGGCAGGACTTGAGCAGCGTACCGAAACAGTCGAGCGCGGGCCGGAGAGCTTCCACAACGAGATGCGCGGATTGATTTCGGTCGTGCACAGCGAGGTTCGCCGTCTCGACACCGTCTCCGATATGCGCGAACGGTTGATCCTGATCGAGACAAGTTGGCGTAACTAAGCTGAGTAATCGAAATGCTCACGGGGGTCGCCACTCTCGCCCGGCGACGCCGGCAATTTTTCATTTTCAGATCCAACCTGGCCGTCACTAACGTCATCAGAGTCCTTATGGCGCGGAACATCTACGATAACGAGGAGTTCTTCGCGGCATATAGCCGGCTCGAACGTTCACTCCAGGGTCTCGACGGCGCGCCGGAATGGTCGGTGCTGCGCGCCATGCTTCCCGAATTGCGCAGGCGCAAAGCCCTGGACCTCGGATGCGGTTTCGGATGGTTCTGTCGTTGGGCGTACGAGCGCGGCGCGGCTGAAGTGCTGGGTATTGACGTTTCCGAAAAGATGCTGGCACGCGCGAAGGCCATGACGACCAATCGCGGTATCAGCTATATCCGGGCTGATTTGGAGAATTTAGCGTTGCCCGTGGCGGTCTTCGACCTGGTGTACAGCTCGTTGGCTTTTCACTATGTCGAACGACTCGACGCGTTGATTGCGACGGTGCACGCGGCGCTCGTTCCGGGTGGCAGTCTGGTCTTTTCGGTGGAGCATCCGATGACGACGGCGTCCGCCGGCGCCGACTGGATTCTCAACGCGGGGCGTAGGGTATGGCCGGTCGCAGGCTATTTCGACGAAGGCTCGCGCTCTACCGATTGGCTGGCCAAAGGTGTGATAAAGCAACATCGCACCGTCGCCACCTATGTTAACACGCTGCTTCGCCATGGTTTCGGGCTATCTGGTTTTGAGGAATGGAGCCCGAGCGAAGCGCAAGTGCGGATGCGGCCGGAATGGGCGCCCGAGCGGGAGCGCCCGTTCTTCCTGCTGGTCGCCGCCGCTCGTTAAGCGTCAGGACAGAAGAAAGCTAACACAGGGAAGCTGCTGGAACAGCGGTACGAAGGCAAGGAGAATTGGACTCTCGGCCCGGCCATGCCTATGCTTCTTTATCATCACGAAAGGAGGATCGCGCCATGGTGAAGACCTATGGTTTGACCCATTTGAATCTTAACGTGCGCGACGTCAAACGCTCGCTGGCCTTCTATCAACAGGTCTTCGGCCTTGAAGTGAGGTTCTGGGAAGGCGACAAAATGGTTTTCCTCAACACCCCCGGCGCGCACGACCTCATCACGCTATATGAGGCGGAGACCGCGGCGCCCGTCGGCGGCGGTGGCGTGAGTCATTTTGGCTTCGTGCTCAAAGAGAAGAGCGATCTCGATAAGGCGGTCGAAGAGGTGCGAAGCGCCGGTGGCACGATTTTAAGCCGCGGCGAGCACGCCCCCGGCTATCCCTACGCTTATGTCAGTGACCCCGACGGCTACGTGATCGAATTGTGAGCCAGCGCCGCCCGTTTGAGTGCTCGCCCGGATTCAAGAACGCCCTTCCTGTAAGGCCGCGTCGAGTGCGCCGATATTGACGTGATGCCCCTGCGCCATCACGCGGAGGAAGGCGCGCAAGAATTCGTCTTCGATTTTGGGCAGGGTTTCGTCGATTTTGCGGATGACCCAGCGCTGGCCGCGATTGAGCAATTCCAGCTTGCCCCTGAAATCTTCCACCGCGCGCACTTTGTCAACGAAATCGCCGGTTTTGTTCGAGGCCGCGCCGCCCAGCCGCCGCACATGAGCGTTGAGTTCGCCGGCGTAATAACCCTCGTCG
>JBOHWM010000004.1:0-3385 GCA_050736555.1 Binataceae bacterium (SeqCode) | reverse complement strand
GCCAAGTGCTTGAACGGGCGATGAATACGGGCTGTCCGGTGCTCGAGTTCAGCCTACATAGCCCTAACCTCTCTGACGCCTTTATGACGCTCACGGGCCATACTTTGCGCGACAACGAGGCCGATCCGATCTGAGTGCGCCCGCGGTTGCGGCGCTTCGGTCAGCTTATTTTCAGCCTTGGTTTTTCTAGAGGCGGTTTGCTATAGGGATATATTGGGATATTAGAAGGCTGCGAAACGATTTACTAATTCCGCTTAAGCCAGCGCCGCCGATGCGACCGGAGTCCTTACCAACGAGGAGGGAACTGAGAGATGGCTGAATACGATCTCCAAATAAAAGACGGAACCGTCGTCGACGGCACACGAGTGCCGCGTTTCAAAGGCGACGTTTGGATCCGTGACGGCAAAATCGCCCAAGTCGGCGGACATCCGGGCTCCGCCAAGCGCGTGATCGATGCCTATGGGGCAATTGTCGCACCCGGCTTCATCGACCTGCACACCCATTACGACGCCCAGATTCGCTGGGATCCGTGGTGCACCATTTCCGGATGGCATGGTGTGACTTCCGTGGTGCTGGGCAATTGCGGCTTCGGTTTCACGCCGGTCAAACCCGACTTCCGCGAACGTTCGATGCTGACGATGACGCGCACCGAGGCGATTCCGTACGGCGCGATGAAGGCCGGCATGAACTGGGACTGGGAGAGCGTGCCCCAGTATCTTGATTCGCTCGAGCGCTCGGCCAAGGGCGTCAATTGCATTCAGTACATGCCGACCGCCTCGTTGATGACATACGTTATGGGGCTGGAAGCGGCCAAGACGCGCCCCGCCACTGAAGCGGAGCGTGCCGATATGGCGCGGCTGTTGCGCGAAGGCATGGACGCGGGCCTGTGCGGCTTTTCCATCCAGCGCCTCGGCCCCGACTCGACCCAGGCGGACTTCGATGGTTCGCCGATGGTCACCGACACGATGTGCGACGAGGATATCCTCAACCTGGCGCGCGTCCTGCACGAGCGTGACGAGGGCTTCATCCAAATCACGCAGGCGACCGGCCATATCAAGGATGACCTCAATTTCCTCGAGACGTTGGCGGCCGAAGCGATGCGGCCCATCCTGCACAACGCCATCGTGCCGACGCGCAAGAACGCGGAGGTGCATCGGCGCAGCCTGCGCTGGCTCGAACGCTGCCGCGCCAAGGGCTTGCCCATCTTCGGACAAACGGCGACCGTGCGTAGCGGTTTCGCCTTCACCCTCGAACACTGGAATCTGTACGACGCCAGTCCGGCCTGGCGTGCGATTACCACCGGCAGTCATGACGAGAAGATCACCAAAATGAAGGATCCGTCGCTGCGCGAGGCGGTTAAGCGCGAAACCGACGAGGCCGATAAGAAGCTGCGCGCGATTCAAGCCGGCGTTGGCGGCGCGGTGCGGCACCTGATCGTGCAATGGGTCGACGACAAGCCGGAACTCGAAAAATATGTCGGCAAGTCGCTGGGTCAGATTGGCGAAGAACTGCATCGCCATCCCATCGACGTGATGCTCGACCTTTCGATCGAGGGCGACCTCAAGGTCGAATTCCTCGGCCCGAATCGCGGCTTCAATGCTGATTTCATGGCCGAAATGTTCACCGCCTCGCCGTTTACCTTGCCGGGGGTGTCGGACGGTGGCGCCCATACCAAGTTCTTCACCGGCGGCGCTTTCACCACCGACTTCCTGGGCTGGCTGGTGCGCGATGAGCAGAAGCTCACGCTCGAAGAAGCGCACTACCGGCTTTCCGCCCTGCCCGCGCATGCGGCCGGTTTCCGCGACCGCGGGATGCTGCGTGAAGGCCTGGCCGCCGACGTGGTGGTGTACGATCTCGACGAACTCGCGGTCGATCCGGACTGGGTCGGCGAGATCAGTCACGACTTCCCGGGCGGTGAATGGCGGCGGGTGCAGCGCGCCAAAGGTTATCGCGCGATCGTCGTCAACGGTGAACCGACCTTCATCAACGGCGAGCCGACTGGCGTGACTCCGGGCAAGCTGCTGCGCCATGGCCATGCCTGATTGAATTGATTTGCTCTTGTATGAACGGCCGTGACGGCGTCGCTGTCACGGCCGTTCGCTTTTCCAAGAGATGGCTCCCAATTCACTCGGCAGTTAACATTCGGGCTTGACTGATTGATGCGAACCTGACTGTATGTCTTCGGACGGAGAGCGGTCTCATGGCTTCTCTGCAGGAAGAACGCAGCGCGGAAACCCGCCGCAAATTGCTCGACGCAACCTTGGAATGCCTTTCCCGATATGGCTATGCCGGCACTACCACGACCGAAATCGCTCGTCGTGCGGGAGTTTCGCGTGGCGCCCAGTTACATCATTTCCCGCACAAAAAAGAACTGGTGGTATCCGCGCTCGAACATGTCTTTGAACTCAGGCTGGCGCAATTTCGTCAGGTGGTGGCTGAAATGCCCGCCAGCGTTGAGGCGAAAGTCGATACCCTGATCGAGATGCTTTGGCTCGGCTTCAAAGGTCCGACCTTTTACGCATGGCTCGAACTGGTCATGGCTTCACGCACCGATACCGACTTGCGCAAGGCGATCGGCTGCATCAGCAAGGATTTTGGCGAGGGTATCCATCGGGTTTTCGAGATCATTTTTGGCCCGGCCTTCGACGCCAACCTGCTTGAGTTCGCGATTTTCGGCTTGCTCGAAGCGATGGCGATCGAGCGCGTGCTGTTCGCCTCGCCGCAAGAGGAAGATGAGCGTATCGGCTGCGCTCTAGATGCTCTCAAGAGCATTGCCAGAAGCCTCGTGGGACGCGATCGTGACGGCGCAGCGACAAGGTGACGGAGGAAGATCATGGCTGAGACGGAGGTGATTTACTTCAATCCGTGGGACCCGGAGTTTCGTACCAATCCGTATCCGCATTATAAACCGCTGACGTCGGGGCCTCCGCACAATCTCGATTTGTTCATGCCGATGACGCTGGTGGCGCGCTATCAGGACGTGGTCGAGGTGCTGCACGATCACGAGCATTTCTCCAGCGTGATGCCGAAGTTGCCGCTCTTCGAAGAACAGCGACAGTTGTTCGGCGAAGCCGCCACTGTTTTGTTTTCCGATCCGCCGGTCCATACGCGCTTGCGCCGGCTCGTCACGCGCGCGTTCACACCGCGGCGAATCGCGGACATGGAAGGCCACATCCGGACTGTCACGAACCACTTGCTCGACCAGGTTGTAGCCAAGGGCCGCTTCGAGTTGATGAATGATCTCGCGGTGCCGCTGCCGGTGATGGTCATAGCGAGGATGTTAGGTGTGCCGTCTTCCGAATATCCCCGCTTCAAGCATTGGTCCGACAAAACCGTGGAATCTGATAACACCTTGCCCGGCACGCCCCAACCGCCTGAAATCGTC
>JBOHWM010000003.1:0-3010 GCA_050736555.1 Binataceae bacterium (SeqCode) | reverse complement strand
ACCCGCAGATCGGCCGGGTTAATCACAACCTCAACCTTGTCGTCGATCGACGGGAAGACAAATACCGACGCGAACGAAGTGTGGCGGCGCGCGTTGGCGTCGAACGGCGAGATTCGCACCAGGCGATGGATGCCGGCTTCGGCGCGCAGATAGCCATAGGCATAATCCCCATCGACCGTGAAGGTCGCACTTTTAACCCCGCCGCCGTCACCGGGTTGGAGATCAGCCACGTCGGTGTTGAAGCCGCGTCGCTCGGCCCATCTCAGATAGAGCCGCAAAAGCATCTCGGCCCAGTCCTGCGCCTCCGTTCCACCCGCTCCCGGATGTATCGAAACGATGGCGCCGAGACGGTCGTACTCACCCCCGAGCATCAGCTGCAACTCCTGGCGCTGGAGTTCAGCGCGGGCCGCTTCAAGGGCGTTCTGCGTTTCCTGTGCGGCCTCCGATTCCTCGACGCCCTCCTCCTCCGCCATCGACAGGTAGACGCGGGCTTCCTCTAAAGATTTGCGCAGATGTTCGTAGCCGCCTAGCTGGGCTTTAATCCGATCCTGCTCTTTGAGCACCGTTTGGGCATCCTCGGGGCGCTCCCAGAAATCGCGCTTGGCGGATTGTTCGAGAAGTTCTTTTTGACGAGCGGTTAGTTTGGAGACGTCAAAGACGCCTCCCAAGCGTGTCCGTGCGGGTTTGGAAATCGTTCAACTGTTCGCGCATTTCGCTGAGCATGTTTTATTGTTCCCTCGCGGCCAACAACGACCGCGTATACATTCTGACAGATTGGGCGTCTCGGATTAACCACCACGTTCATCGCGTCCCGTTGGCGGATAGAAAACGCGAGACTCGCGCGGCCAGAGGCTTTTGCTTGCGCGGGCCCAAAAACGCTCCCAACAAAGCCGCGCAGGTCAGTATCAGGCAAATTTCCGCGAACAGATCACCGACTTGAGTATAAACGGTCCGCTCTGGCCACCACGACACCTGCTCGATTTCCGTGCCACGCTTGAACAGTGGCGTCGTCGCCGTGATTTGCCCGTCGGGCTCGATCACCGCACTGATACCGGTGTTGGCCACACGTACCGTGGGCACTTTGGTCTCAACCGATCTCATCGCCGACATCGCGAGCAACTGGTACGGCGCCGAGCTTTCGCCATACCAGGCGTCATTGGTGATATTCAACAATATATCGGCGCCGCGCTTGACCGCCTTGCGCGCCAGATTCGGAAAGATACTCTCATAGCAAATCAGCACCCCAAGCCGCGCGCCTTTAACGTGAAAGATGGTCTGAACCCTGCCGGGAAACATGTCGCCGAAGCCTTTCACCACGCGATTGACGAAGTAACCGAAGACGCTGCGCAAGGGCACATATTCACCAAACGGCACTAGCCGGATCTTGTCGTACCAACCTTCAACCTTGCCCTTGCCGGAAACCAAATACGCGCGATTATAGAAACCTAGATCACCGTCCTCGACACCTAGCGCCGGAGCGCCGAAAAGGATCGGCTTATGAATGTCAGCGGCAAGTTCAAGCAGGCGCGCACGATACCCGGCGTCACTGGCGAATTGCACCGGATAATGGTTGGTGGGTTGAAAAAGGAAGGCTGCCGCCGCCTCCGGCCATACGATAAGGTCAGCTCCCTGTTTAGCCGCCGTGCGGCTCTGATCGGCGTAAATTTTAAAGCTGGTGACCAGGAATTGCGGGTTCCACTTGATTGATTGCGGAATATCACCCTGCACCATCGCGATTTTGAGGGAACCGTCGGTGGGGACCCGCTTGAGCTCGGCCATCCTGAACCGGCCAAAGATGATCGCTGCCAACATCAGCGCGGTCAGCGCGCCGAGGCTCCAAGTCTGGGCGCGGTGCGTATGGCGCTGGAACAGCACCACGTAAATCACCGCGTTGAAGAAAATTATCAGGGCGGAGATGCCATAGACTCCGGTAAACTCCGCGAACTGAATTAGGTCGAGGCTGCGGTAGGCGGCATAACCAAGCAGATTCCATGGAAACCCGATTGGGAAGTACGTGCGTATCCATTCGACCGCCGCCCAGGCAATCGGAAATGTCACGAAAATCGGCAGTCGTAGCCGGCGCGAGACAAAAACCGAAACCCATAACGCGACCGCCGTATACACCGCCATCACCGCCGCCAGCAGTAGCATCGGGATCACGGCAAGCGCCGTTTGCACGCCGGCGAAGTTGTGCAACGTAATGGTGATCCAGTAAAGCGAAGCGGCGAAGAACGCTAAACCTTGCAAAAAACCGTAGCCGAAGACGCCCTTGAGCGGCCGCTCCTCGACCACATACAGCAAGGGTACGAAAGCCACCCAGGCAAGCAGGCTCAAGTCGAATTTGGGAAAAGCGAGCGCCAATGCAAGCCCGCTCGCCACCGCCAGCGCCGCGCGGCCCGACGGGTTACCGAACAGGCTCAAGAATGACCGAAAAGGTCCCTGAGGGGCAGTACCCCCAGGCACGGCGGGCTCCCATCGAAACGATCGTAAATCTCGTCGGCGTCGCGCCAAGTTTCGACCAACGCGACAGACCGGTGCGCGGGAAATGTCAAATCGCCCAAATGACGCCATTCGCGTTCAAACGTCCAATCGATCGATGAATCGTTACTAAGTTCAAGCGGCACTACGCGCCACATCTGCGCGCCATCGAGCAGTTGTTCCGCTTCCGCCCATGGCAAATAGATAACCGGACGCGTGCCCGCCGAGAAAGCATAGCGCTTGTCAAGCGCGATGCCGAAGGGCTCATAGCGGCGCCGATTGGCCCGCCGCATCAAATCGTTAAGTTCGCTCAAGGGCGCATCGCACAGGCACACCGCCTCCTGCTTGCCGCGCACCATCCGCGTGGCGCCCTTGATAACGCCCCCACGCAGGATGCTGACCAGGTTATCGAGCGCTCCGCAGCCATCACCCGAGGTCCGCGTAAAATGGGTCAACATCGCCGCCGCAGGCGGTGCGAACGCCGCCCGCGTCATAGGGACGGCCGCGTGGCGCGGCGGATTGGGGCGTTCAC
>JBOHWM010000002.1:0-2377 GCA_050736555.1 Binataceae bacterium (SeqCode) | reverse complement strand
ATTCCGACCAGCCGTCACGAGGCGGCATGTGCCTCGGGCTCGGGCGCGATACTTGCCGCTTCCGCCGAAATCGAGGCCGGACGCTACGATCTCGCCGCTGTGGTCGGAATTGAGCAGATGAAAACCGTCGACAGCGTTACCGGCGGCGATTACCTTGGCACCGCCGGATGGTATGAGCGCGAATGCAAGGGCAAGGACTATCCGTTTCCGCGCCTGTTCGGCCGCCTGGGCGACGAGTACGACAGCCGCTTTGGTTTGAAGGACGAATATCTCGCCCATATTTCCGCCGTCAATTATTCCAACGCCAAGCGCAACCCCAACGCACAAACGCGCAACTGGTTTATGAGCGAGAGCAACGCCCAACAGACCAGCAAATTCAACCAGGTCATCGCCGGGCGTATCAAGGTCAGCGATTGTTCGCAGGTTACGGATGGCACCGCGGTGTTGTTTCTGGCTTCCGAAAAATTCGCCAGCGAATACGCCCGCCGTCATGGACTGAAGCTCGACGATCTGCCGCGTATTCTCGGCTGGGGCCATCACACGGCGCCGATTGAATTCGACGCCAAAGTTGCCGAAAGCAAAAACGACAAGTATGTGTTGCCTCACACCCGCGCCGCTATCCTCGACGCTTTCCGGCGTGCCGAAGTCGCTTCGGTATGGGACGTTTCCGGTATCGAGACGCACGATTGCTTCACCACCTCGGAATACATGGCGATTGACCATTTCGGCCTGACCGCTCCGGGTGAGTCATGGAAGGCGGTGGAAGAGGGCGTGATCGAAATGGGTAACAAGATGCCGATCAATCCCAGTGGCGGGCTTATCGGCGCGGGCCATCCGGTGGGCGCGACCGGCGTACGCCAGATGCTTGACTGCTACCAGCAGGTGGTGGGAAAAGCCGGCGACTATCAGGTTGAGGAGGCGAAGAAATTCGCAATGCTCAACATCGGTGGCAGCGGCACTACCAGTTGCGCCTTCGTGGTCGGCAAATAGGACTCGCAATCATCTAAATTCCTTGATTGGGTTAAGAACCTCAGGCGCAAACCCAGCGGCACTTGCCGCATCGGAGCACGGCAAATCGATGCGATGGCACGCGTGCTCGATCGCCAAGCCGATCGAGCACTGCGGAATCGCCGATTAGAAATATGGATGGCGCGACGGGCTGCCGGTGGAAATCACTCCGCTCCCTCACCGCGTTCCCAGTAATTCCGCGCTCAGCATCGGGTTTTTCACCAAGTCGCCGCCCGGTTATCACGGCAACCAGCGGCTTCGCCCGTTTCGGCGAAAACATAGAAACGCTCGCAAGAGACCACAAATCAAATCTCGGGTTTACGCGGCAAGTCCGTCGCTCGTTCAATCGTGGTCAGATGAAGGACCTGCTCGTCCCAGTCACAGTACTGAACCGATCGGAGGATCATTCTAGGAAAGTGAAAACGAAAGCAGTGCCCGCCGCAAGCACAACTAATCCCGATTAAGCGGTTTGATCACCGCCTCGGCGAACTCGTTCAGCATCGCGAGTTCGACCTCCTGCTGTCAGCGTGAAGCTAGAGTGATCTCGTACCAAGCTGGTTGGCGTGGATTGAGTTAGCTATTGTTGAACCCAAGATTAATTTGAGCGGCGGCGCACCGGTGTGCGCCGGCGTCCGCGCTTGTTCCTGACATCCAGCGAGGGCGGTTTCACTTGGGCGGTTCGCTGCGCGGGAGCGTATGTTGTGGTTGCAGGCTGCCCGTCCTTGGGAGCTGGCGATTCCTCGAGTGCGTTGGCCACGTGCAACCCCCAAATTGATACCAGCAGGATTAACACCGCTAGCGGCCACATAATTCGCGGCGGCGCGACCATCCCAGCCAAAAACGCGACGAATGAAATCGGCATAGCCAGGATGCTCGCCAATTCGAGGCCTCGGACGTTACTGTCGAGATAAGCGGAACGCTCGGCCAGACTAAAACCTACCAGCGCGACCAGATAAGAAATCACAGTCAGCGACAGGCCGGTGCCGCCTGTGTACCCGTTCTTGACGTGAAGCCCGAGAATGACTCCAAGGATAACGAACGGGTTCATAATCCCGATCATCAGGCTCACGAAGATCAGGGCGTACCAGCGTCTAGTGCCCGACTTGATTAAATGCCACCAGGAACTCGACATGGAACGTCACCGCGAGATGCTGATACGCTGACTTGAGCGTGCTTGCACTGGCCGCGCCCTTCCAATCTACTCGTTTGAGGTCTCCGCGCGAAAGCACGCCATGCAATTAGGTTCCAAAGAGCGCGCCGCGACGTGCGCTGAGGACTGAATTCGCAATTGAAGCGCCGTCCTCGCGCGAGGGACGTACCCGCGATGTCGAACCGCGATAGCCACGCACGACCCCGCCGAATCCTGGTC
>JBOHWM010000001.1:0-2975 GCA_050736555.1 Binataceae bacterium (SeqCode) | reverse complement strand
TACCGGTTGTGGCGCCAGCCGCATCGCCGGGTAGCCATGTGCGGACGGGATAACCACTGAAAGCATATAAGTGGGAAGCCCACCCCGAGATTAGGTATCCCGACCATTAGGTCCTGAAGGCCCCTTCTAGACAAGGAGGTTGATAGGCCGGAGGTGGAAGCGCTGCAAGGCGTGGAGCTGACCGGTACTAATTGGCCGTGCGGCTTGACCACTACGTTTCATTCCGCTTTGCGCTGGATGAAACCGCGCCGAGAACGTGATCCAACTTTTATATCGCTACGTTGGATCGCGTCGGCAAGGCTGATCGTACTTGTGGCTTCGAATCACGCTTGTGGATCCCTGCTATTCAGTTGTCAAACAAAATATGCTTCCAACTTTATGGAAGCGGCGAGTTTCCGGTCGCCATAGCGAAGGGGAAACACCCGTTCCCATCTCGAACACGGCAGTTAAGCCCTTCAGCGCCGATGGTACTGTGCCCGTAGGCGGCATGGGAGAGTAGGTCGCGGCCGGGGAACCTCGGAGGGCGGAGTCATCAGGACTTCGCCCTTTTTGTTGTCTGATGTGCAACCGCGCCGACATATTCGTTCTGGGGTGTTGCCAGGCAAAGCTCGTCGCTCTTGCGGATGTTCCCCTTATTCATCAATCCTCTGGCACCGCCGCGATGCTCTGATCTACGCGAAATATTGTGCGCGGTAGGTCAGCTAGCCCACCGCGCGGCCATCTTCGGTTGACAGGCGTCGGGAATATGTTGGACAGGAACGGTCTAACCGTAGTTACAGTGCGGAGGCCTTTGCACCAAGCGCACTTGAATCTCTGTCCCAACACTCGATTGAGGAGGATAGATAATGGTGACCTTTTCAGTTGCCGCCGTCGAAATCTTTGGCCGAGGGGTCCTGAAAGCCGAGGGCGTCGTCGTTGACAAGGATAACTGTGTCTATGGTGGTGGGCGCAATGGGATCATGTATAAGGTCACGCCTGATGGAAAAGTGAGCGAACTGGCGACATTGCCCGCCGGTTCGATTCCCAATGGCGTGACAATGGACCGCAATGGCGACCTCGTTTATTGCGATCTCGGTAAGGAAGCAGTGGTGCGCGTGACCCAGGGCGGGGCGGTCTCGATGGTGGCTGATCGCGTCGGCGATTTGCGTTTGAGCCTGCCCAATTTCGCGACTTACGATGCCGAAGGGAATCTGTTCGTCTCCAACTCCAGCACCAGCAATATCAACAACATCCTGCCGGAGCTGCTCAATCCTTCGCCGAAAGGTGCGCTGGTCGTGATCCGCAAAAACGGCCGGAGCGAGATCGTCGCGACTGGGCTCTACATCGCCAACGGCACCGCGATTGATCCAGAGGAAGAGGCGGTCTATGTCCTTGAATCGACGCGTTACGATTGCCTGCGTATCGCCATCAGGAAAGACGATACATTCGGCAAACCGGAAATCTATTCCAGGGACTTTCCCGCGATTCCCGATGGAATGGCGTTCGACGCCGACGGTGACCTCTATGTCACGCTGCCGGGAAAGGCGAAGAAACCTGACGAACCGCCAAAAGGCAAGATTCTATTGCCAGCCAATCAGATCCTTAAAGTTGACAAGAATGGCAAATGGTCGATGCTGATTGACGATCCGCGGAGCGAGCGCCTCGACCATCCGACCAACTGCGCGTTCGGCGGTCCGGGTCTGCAGGATCTATATTTCGCCAATCTCGAGGGCGAGCACTTCAGCCGGGTCCACACGAACGTCCACGGCCACCCGCTTTACCATCAACGCTAGCGAGCGCGCGGTGTCATCTCATCTCATGTTTTATCATCAGCGGTGGGTCAGCCGTAAGCATTGGACTCCGGCTTCTTTAAGAGAGCCCTAACTTCGAGTGCGAGCCTTCACACCTGGCTTGTCAGGCGTGGGCTTGGCCGAGGCAGCGCCATCCAGGCATTCTCGGAAAGCGGATTTTCCCCAAAGGTGCTAATCTCCTTCCCAGGCTAGCCCGAAAGGAGCGCTCGCGATGACGATTTTTCATATCCAACCGCATGGACGGCTGCAGGAGTGGGTCGCCGATGAAAATGGTTATTTCAAGGACGAGGGGCTTCAATACGTCTTTACCCACGGTTTCGATATGGGGCAGACGCGGCGCGAAAGCGGAGCGGCCGAGGTTAAATCAGGTGCCTTCGAAAGCTATCGCGATCATGGCGGCAGCAAGGGCCCTGAGCGTTCGGACATTAGTTGCGCGTGCCATTGGGCGGTGAATCAAGCGGCAGTTGAAGATGCCGGCCATATCTATCGCGACGCATATGTGATGACACCCGGCGCGGTGATGGCGCGGCCTCAATCACGCCTGCGCAAGCCGGAAGATCTGGTCAATGTTGATATTGCAGTGGGCTATCATTCGGGCAGCCATTTCACCACGATGCAGGCCTTGGAGGCTTTTCTTAAGCCGGAGGAAATTAAATTCAGGTTTATCGGTGCCCCGATGAAGCGACTCGACGCGATCCTCGACGGCGAGGTGGAGGCGGTGAGTGTGTGGGGGCTGTCCTTGCAGATACTTGAGCAACTGGGATTCCGGTGGCTCGTCGATTCCAGTTTCATGATCACGTTCATGTTTCCCGGCGATGCCGATCCCGAGAATATCGAGAAATATATGCGTGCGCTGAGACGCGCTCAGATGGAAATCGATTTGCGTCCCGAGCTCTACAAAAAACACTACCTAAACGAGATTCCAGAGCGCTTCCGAAAGCTGGTCGATGTGCGGCGCTTCGGTGTCGGCGAGCGGATCGTGTTTTTACCTTATACGGAGGACGCGTTTCGGCGCACCCGGCATTGGATCGAGGCGCATAATTTTTTCGAAGTGAATTGACGTGATGCGGCAACGGAACCACGGTGCGTAGAGATGGGATCTGTTGCGGAGCGATTTGCCTGGATAGAAGCTGGGAAAAACAAAGAATAATCGCTCCGCTCTTCGACTTTGCTCAGGGTAAACTC